>NZ_JAOCLK010000018.1:0-87580 GCF_029845265.1 Ectopseudomonas oleovorans | reverse complement strand
AAAAAAACCCGCCGGTTAGGGCGGGCTTCTTTGCCAGGTAACCGATCAATTACTTGATCTTGGCTTCCTTGTACATCACGTGCTTGCGTACGACCGGATCGAATTTCTTGATTTCGATCTTATCGGGGGTGGTGCGCTTGTTCTTGTCGGTGGTGTAGAAGTGGCCGGTACCGGCGCTGGACACCAAACGGATCAGTTCACGCATGACTCTCTCCTTAAACCTTTTCGCCGCGAGCGCGCAGCTCAGCCAGCACTACGTCGATGCCACGCTTGTCGATGACGCGCATGCCCTTGGCAGATACGCGCAGACGCACGAAGCGCTTCTCGGACTCGACCCAGAAGCGATGGTGCTGCAGGTTCGGCAGGAAACGACGACGGGTTTTGTTGTTTGCGTGGGAAATGTTGTTCCCGGTTACCGGACCCTTACCGGTAACTTGACAGACTCTCGACATGCCTCAGCCCTCTAAAACCACATGCCCAACCCGGCATGGGTTGGCCGCTTAAACTCAATGTCATTGGCGCTCGGCGCCGCGTTTCTCGAGGGTCTTACCGGGCGCACTGGATAGCGCAAGAACCGGGCCCCTAGAAAAGAGCGCTGCTTTATACCAGAAAGCCCTGGGAGCAACAAGGAAAAACGCAGGATAAAACCCAACCCCGAGCCAGCAGCCCCGCCGGGGGCCGGCCCGTTGGGGCCTGATCAAGATTTGACCGCTCGTCGCCTCGATCGGGTATTCAGCGCATGGCAAATCGATTAGGGTTGCAAGCTTGCCGTTCACGCCAGGAATGAGGACTTCACCATGCGCCTGTTGCTCGCTGCTCTACTGTGCACCCCGATCCTGGCCCAGGCCGCCACCCTCAGCGTATGCACCGAAGCCAGCCCGGAGGGTTTCGACGTGGTGCAGTACAACTCGCTGACCACTACCAATGCCTCGGCAGACATGCTGATGAACCGCCTGGTGGAATTCGACGCCGAGCAAGGCAAGCTACTGCCGAGCCTGGCGCGCAGCTGGTCGATCTCCGCCGACGGGCTGGTCTACGACTTCACGCTGCGCGACGACGTGCAATTTCACCACAGCGCCGACTTCACGCCCAGTCGCCACCTCGGTTCTCAGGACGTGCTGTTCAGCTTCCAGCGCATGCTCGACGAGCAGCACCCCTGGCATGCGGTGGCCACCAGCGGTTACCCACACGCCCAATCGATGCAGTGGCCCAGCCTGATCGCCAAGGTCGAGGCGCCGGATGCCCATAGCGTGCGCATTACCCTGAATCGCCGCGACGCCACCTTCCTCGCCACCCTGAGCATGGGCTTCGCCTCGATCTATTCCGCCGAATACGCCGACAAGCTGATGGCCGCCGGCACCCCGCAGAAGCTCAATAGCGCGCCGGTGGGCAGCGGCCCGTTTGTCTTCGAGCGTTTCCAGAAAGATGCCGTGGTGCGCTACCGCGCCAACCCGGACTACTTCGCTGGCAAGCCGGGCGTGGACCGAGTGATCTTCGCCATCACCCCGGATAGCAACGTGCGCCTGCAGAAGCTGCGCCGTGGCGAATGCCAGATCGCCCTGTCGCCGAAACCGCAGGACGTGCAGGCCATCGCCACCAACGCCAAGCTGAAAAGCGCGCAGACCGCCGCGTTCATGACCGCCTTCGTCGGCATCAACAGCCAGCATCCACCACTGGACAAACCGCAAGTGCGCCAGGCGATCAACCTGGCCTTCGACAAGGCCAGCTACGTCAAGGCCGTGTTCGAAGGCAGCGCCGAGCCGGCCAATGGTCCTTACCCGCCGAACACCTGGAGCTACGCCAGCGAACTGCCCGGCTATGCACATGATCCGGCCAAGGCCCGCGCCTTGCTGGCCGAAGCAGGCCTCACGAACGGCTTTAAGACCACCATCTGGACCCGACCCAGCGGCAGCCTGCTCAATCCCAACCCGAGCCTCGGCGCGCAGTTGCTGCAGGCGGATCTGGCCAAGGTGGGCATCGCTGCCGAAATTCGCGTGATCGAGTGGGGCGAGCTAATCCGCCGCGCCAAGGCCGGCGAGCACGACCTGCTGTTCATGGGCTGGGCTGGCGACAACGGCGATCCGGACAACTTCCTCACCCCGCAGTTCGCCTGCGCCTCGGTGCAGTCCGGGCTGAACTTCGCCCGCTACTGCGACGCAACGCTGGACAAGCTGATCGCGGACGGCAAGGCCAGCAGCGACCAGGATCAGCGCAGCCGCCTTTATCACAAGGCGCAGCAGATCATTCAGGAGCAGGCGCTGTGGCTGCCGTTGGCCCACCCCACCGCCTTCGCGTTGCTCAATAGCAAGGTCGAGGGCTACCAGGTCAGCCCGTTTGGCCGGCAGAATTTTGCCTCGGTGCAGATGGCACCCTGATCCATCATCATGGTGGGCCAAAGCCCACCCTACGCACCGAATCCTCGCCGGGAGGGCGGGTTCCGACATGTAGGGCGGGTGCAACCCGCCACCATCGATACGGCGAGTTACACCTGCCCTACGCCTGTAGCAGCTACATCCAGCCGAGTTCGGCCATCGACAGCGGCTCGCCATCGCCGACGATGAAATGATCGAGCACGCGCACCTCGACCAGTGCCAGAGCATCCTTGAGCCGCTGGGTCAGTACGCGGTCGGCCTGGCTGGGCTCCGACACGCCCGATGGGTGGTTATGGGTAAGGATGACGGCGGCGGCATTGTTGGCCAGCGCACGCTTGACCACCTGCCTGGGATAAACGCTGGCGCTGTCGATGCTGCCGCGAAACAGCACCTCGAAGGACAGCACCCGATGTTTGGCATCGAGAAACAGACAGCCGAACACCTCATGCGGCTCGTGGCGCAGCTGCGCCTTGAGGTAATCGCGCACCGCCTGCGGGCTTTCCAGCGCTGAATCGCGGCGCAGGCGCTCGGCCAGATGGCGCCGCGACATCTCCAGCACCGCCTGCAGTTGCGCGTACTTGGCCGGGCCCAGGCCGAGGTGCTGGCTGAAGCCAGCCAGATCGGCTTCGAGCAGAGCCCTCAGGCTACCGAATTCGCTGAGCAGATAGCGCGCCAGATCCACCGCACTCTTGCCGGTCACCCCGGTACGCAGAAAGATCGCCAACAGTTCGGCATCGGTCAGCGACGCCGCGCCCTGCTCCAGCAATTTCTCCCGCGGGCGCTCTGCCGCGGGCCAGTCACGAATGCTCATGCACACCTCCCTGTACGGCACCTCTAAAAACTACCTGCGTTGCCATCACTGCGTTAAAAACAGCTCACAGTCGAAGACTGAACGCGCTTCCGCGCGGCCCCATAGGGGTGAGCGAAGCGAATCAAATGCTCATTTACAGCTCGTAAACTCCGCTTTTGACTCACTGCGTTCGCCCTACGGGCCAGCCTTCGGCTGTTACTCCCGTTGGTCGTTTCGCTTGTTTTTGCCTTGTGCTGACTGCCTCGCCTACGTTTTTTAGAGGTGCCTCATCTAGCCAGGCACCCGCTGTTACGCTGCGGGCGCTGTGCTATCGTAGCCCATCTTTTTACACGGGGCCGGCCTGGGGAGGCGTTGGTCACGTGGCGCACATCCACCGGTTTATAAAAGGCAAGCCTATGCAGCGGCTGTATCGCAAACGCATCATCGTCGGCGTCGGGGGCGGTATTGCTGCCTACAAGAGCGCCGAACTGGTTCGCCGACTCAAGGATCAAGGCGCCGAAGTCCGCGTGGTGATGACCCAGGGCGGGCGCGAGTTCATCACCCCGCTGACCCTGCAGGCCCTGTCCGGCCACCCTGTGCACCTCGACCTGCTCGACCCGGCCGCCGAAGCCGCGATGGGCCATATCGAGCTGGCGCGCTGGGCCGATCTGATCCTCATCGCTCCAGCCACCGCCGACCTGATCGCGCGCCTGGCCCATGGCGTGGCCAACGACCTGCTGACCACGCTGGTGCTGGCTACCGATGCGCCGATTGCCCTGGCTCCAGCGATGAACCAGGCCATGTGGCGCGACGCAGCCACCCAAGCCAACCTCGAACTGCTGCAAAGTCGCGGCATGCGCCTGTTCGGCCCAGCCTCGGGTAGCCAGGCCTGCGGCGATGTCGGTCTCGGCCGCATGCTCGAACCCAACGACCTCGCCCTACTGGCCGCCGATTGTTTCCAGCGCCAGGCGCTCGATGGCCTGCACATCCTCATCACCGCCGGCCCGACCCAGGAAAACATCGACCCGGTGCGCTACATCACCAACCACAGCTCCGGCAAGATGGGCTTCGCCCTGGCCGAGGCCGCCGCCGAAGCCGGCGCGCGCGTGACCCTGGTCAGCGGTCCGGTGCACCTGCCGACGCCGGACCGGGTCAGCCGCATCGACGTGGTCAGCGCCCGCGACATGCTCGCCGCCTGCGAAGCCGCCATGCCCTGCGACGTGCTGATCGCCGCCGCCGCGGTGGCCGACTACCGCCCGGAAGTGGTAGCCCAGCACAAATTGAAGAAAGACCCCAGCAGTGGCGAAGGGATGCTCCTGCAAATGGTGCGCAACCCGGATATCCTCGCCACCATCGCCGGCCGCGAGGATCGCCCGTTCAGCGTGGGCTTCGCCGCCGAGACCGAGAACCTGCTGGAGTACGCCTCGCGCAAGCTGCGCGACAAGAATCTCGATCTGATCGTCGCCAATGATGTGGCCAACCCCAGCATCGGCTTCAATAGTGAAGAGAACGCCATCACCGTGATCGACCGTGGACTGCAACAAACCAGCTTCGCCCAGACCAGCAAGGGCAAGATCGCCCGCCAGTTGATCACCCTTATCGCCGAACGACTGAACAAGAACTGACCATGCACGCTCTGCAAGCCAAGATCCTCGACCCTCGCCTCGGCCAGGAATTCCCGCTGCCGCAATACGCCACGCCGGGCTCCGCCGGCCTCGACCTGCGCGCCATGCTCAAGGAGGAGATCGTCCTCGAGCCAGGCCAGACCGTGCTGATTCCCACCGGCCTGTCGATCTACATCGGCGACTCAGGCTTGGCCGCGATGATCCTGCCGCGTTCGGGCCTCGGCCACAAACACGGCATCGTGCTCGGTAATCTGGTCGGCCTGATCGACTCGGACTACCAGGGCGAGCTGATGGTGTCGTGCTGGAACCGTGGCCAGACGCCTTTCACCATCGCCATCGGCGAGCGCATCGCGCAGTTGGTGCTGGTACCGGTGGTGCAGGCGCATTTCGAGTTGGTCGAGCAGTTCGACGAGACCCAACGTGGTGCTGGCGGCTTCGGCCACTCCGGTAGCCACTGATTCACACCCCACAGGACGACCCGCCGAGGAGCACCCACGTGAAACTCTTCAAGCGTACTGCCAAGGAAGCCAACACGGCTGCCAGCCTGGTGCCGAGCAAGCCCGAGGGCAAGACGGCGAACACCTCGCTGGGCGCATTGTTACCCGGTCTGCTGGCTGCCGTGATCGGTGGGGCCGCAGGCGCCGCGCTGCTGTGGTTTGCCGATAACAGCAGCAGCCAGGCACGCCAGGCAGAGCTGGTGCAGGTCATTGGCAGCAACCAGGCCGCTGCCGTGCAGCAGGCGCTCAAGCAATTGCAGGCCGACAGCCTCGCCGCTGCTCGCAACCCGGAGCTGTTGCAAGCACTGCAAAGCGGCGACAACCTGCGGGTCAGCGAAGTCGAACGGCGCCTGGGCTACTGGGATGGCGTGATCGATGCCCACCTCAATCGCCGCGGCGAAGCGGTACAGAACACCTCCCGTGCCGCGCCGATGAACTTCGCCGGCCTGGACATGCTGCGCCGTACCGAAAGCGGTCAGCAACCCGCTATCGAAGCCTATCGCGTGGGTGAGCGCTGGCTGGCCTACAGCGCCGTGGCCCTGCGCCTGAGTGAGAATCAGCCAGCCCAGGGTACACTGCTGCTGGCCTTCGACCTGCAGCGACTGCTCGCAGCTGTGCCGGCGCTCCCACCCGAGTATGGCCAGGTGCAGTTGGTGCAGCAGTTCGCCAACACACCGGCGCAGGTGCTGCTACAGCGCGGCCAGGCAGGCGACGCAGCCGCTGCGCAGACCTTCGCCACCGGCAACCCCTACTGGAAGATCAGCTTCACCCCCGGCCCCGGCCTGACTCAAGGCAGTATTTCTCCCGCGATGCTCGGCCTCGCGTTCCTGCTTGCACTGGGCGGTGCCCTGATCGGCATGATCCTGGTGCAGGGCGCGCTGCAGCGGCGCGTCAATCTCGACGCCCAGCAACTCGGGCAAATGCTCAAAGAACTCTCCGCCGGTAAGAACGTCAAAGCCTTCAGCCTCAGCATGCCGGTGCTCGATGCGCTGGCCCAAAGCCTGGCACGATTGCCGCGCCGCAGTAGCGCTGAAGGCAGCAGCACCCCCGTTAAAGGAACAGCCGCGGCAGCCGCCGCTCAGCCGGCAGCCAAGCCAGCCGAGCTGGTCGACCCGCTGTTTCAGGACACCGATATCCTCGATATCGACATTCTCGATGAAGACCAGGATCTCCTGGGACTGGAGCAGAGCCCCGCAATGAGCACTAGCCAAAGCGCCCCTACACTTCCCGCCGACATTTTCCGCGCCTACGACATCCGTGGCGTGGTGGGCGACACCCTGACCGCCGAATATGCCTACTGGATTGGCCGCGCCATCGGCTCGCAGAGCCTGGCCCAGGGCGAGCCCAAGGTCATCGTCGGCCGCGACGGCCGCCTCTCCGGCCCGGAACTGCTGCAGCAACTGGTACAAGGCCTGCTCGACTGCGGCTGCGAAGTGACCGATATCGGCATGGTGCCGACCCCGGTGGTGTACTTCGCTGCCAACGTGCTGGAAGGCCGCTCGGCCGTGATGCTCACCGGCAGCCACAATCCGCCGGACTACAACGGCTTCAAGATCATCATCGCTGGCGACACCCTGGCCAACGAACAGATCCTCGCGCTGAAGACGCGCCTGGACAACAACGACCTGGCCACAGGCGTCGGCAGCGTGCAGCAGGTCGACGTGCTGCAACGCTACTTCAAGACCATTCGCGACGACATCGCCCTGGCCAAGCCACTGCGCGTGGTGGTCGACTGCGGCAATGGCGCCGCTGGCGTGATCGCCCCACAACTGATCGAAGCCCTGGGCTGCAGCGTGATTCCGCTGTTCTGCGAAGTGGATGGCACCTTCCCCAATCACCACCCGGATCCGGGCAAACCGGAAAACCTGGTCGACCTGATCGCCCGCGTCAAAGCGGAAAACGCCGACCTGGGCCTGGCCTTCGACGGCGACGGTGACCGTGTCGGCGTGGTGACCAACACCGGCAACATCGTCTACCCCGACCGCCTGCTGATGCTGTTCGCCAAGGACGTGGTCTCGCGCAACCCCGGCGCCGACATCATCTTCGACGTCAAATGCACCCGTCGCCTGACCCCGCTGATCAGCGGCTACGGCGGTCGCCCGGTGATGTGGAAGACCGGCCATTCGCTGATCAAGAAGAAAATGAAGGAAACCGGTGCCCTGCTGGCCGGCGAGATGAGCGGTCACATCTTCTTCAAGGAGCGCTGGTACGGTTTCGACGACGGCATCTACAGCGCTGCCCGTCTGCTGGAAATCCTCAGCCTGGAAAAACGCAACGCCGAGCAGGTGTTCAGCGCCTTCCCCAGCGACATTTCCACGCCGGAAATCAACATCAAGGTCACCGAGCAGACCAAGTTCGGCATGATCGAACGCCTACAGCGTGAAGGCCAGTGGGGCGAGGCGAACATCACCAGCATCGACGGTGTACGCGTCGACTATCCCAAGGGCTGGGGCCTGATTCGTGCGTCCAACACCACACCGGTGCTGGTGCTGCGCTTCGAGGCCGACACCCAGGAAGAGCTGGAGCGTATCCAGGACGTGTTCCGCACCCAACTGCTCAAGGTCGCCCCCGACCTGCAACTGCCCTTTTGACCGATTTGTTCCAGGAGCCCCTGCATGACCCTCGAGCGTGACGCCGCTGCCCAGGTTGCCAAGGTACTGTCCGAAGCCCTGCCCTACATTCGCCGCTTCGTCGGCAAGACCCTGGTGATCAAGTACGGCGGCAACGCCATGGAAAGCGAGGAGCTCAAGCAGGGCTTCGCCCGCGACATCGTGCTGATGAAGGCGGTCGGCATCAACCCGGTGGTGGTGCACGGCGGTGGCCCGCAGATCGGTGATCTGCTGGGGCGCCTGTCCATCGAGAGCCACTTCATCGACGGTATGCGTGTCACCGACACCGCCACCATGGACGTGGTGGAAATGGTGCTCGGCGGCCAGGTCAACAAGAGCATCGTCAACCTGATCAACCAGCACGGCGGCAGCGCCATCGGCCTGACCGGTAAGGATGCCGGCCTGATCCGCGCCAAGAAGCTCACGGTCAGCCGCCAGACGCCTGAGATGACTCAACCGGAAATCATCGATATCGGCCATGTCGGCGAGGTTACCGGGGTTAATACCGACCTGCTCAACATGCTGGTCAAGGGCGACTTCATCCCGGTCATCGCACCCATCGGCGTCGGCCCGGGCGGTGAGTCCTACAACATCAATGCCGACCTGGTCGCTGGCAAGGTGGCTGAGGCGCTGAAGGCCGAGAAACTGATGTTGCTGACCAACATCGCCGGCCTGATGAACAAGCAGGGTGAGGTGCTCACCGGCCTCACCACCGAGCAGGTCAACGATCTTATTGCCGACGGCACCATCTACGGCGGCATGCTGCCGAAGATCAAATGCGCCCTGGAAGCGGTGCAGGGTGGCGTGACCAGTTCGCACATCATCGATGGCCGTGTACCCAATGCAGTGCTGCTGGAGATCTTCACCGATATCGGCAACGGCACCATGATCAGCAACCGCAAGCGCCCTTAAACAGCGGCCGCCACGCGGCCTTCTGATGACCCTCTCCCCCTGGGAGAGGGTGCCCGAAGGGCGGGTGAGGGCAAGCCGCCACGCATCCCTCTGATGCCCCTCCCCCACTTGCGGCCGAAGATGCCCGCAACGCGAGCGAAGACTAGGCAAACACGGCGGTGCGCACAGTGCACCCTACCCAAACCATCGCGCAGCCTTATCGCAAGCCATCCGCACACCGACTCGAACTTGCCGCAACCTTCCTCAACATGCACGCTCACCAGGCACCCCTGATAAGGAACGCCCATGAGCAGCCTGCCCGAACTCAGCCAGTTCAGTTTTTTCCACGCCTTGCGCGTGCGTTGGGCCGAAGTCGATCCGCAAAGCATCGTCTTCAACGGCCACTACCTGACTTACGCCGACGTTGCCATCACCGAATACTTTCGCACGCTGGGCGTCGCCTATCCGGGTGACCTGGCACAGGACGGCGGCGATTTCTTCGCCATCCGCACCTTGCTCGAATACCGCGCCCCGGCGCGCTTCGACGATCAACTGCAGATTGGCGTGCGCAGCGCGCGTCTGGGTCGTTCCAGCCTGACCTTTGCGCTCGGCATCTGGCGCGACGGCGAGCTACTGACCAGCGGCGAAATCGTCTATGTTCACGCCGACGGCGCGACACGCAGCAGCGCCCCGCTGCCGCAGTGGCTCAGGGAAAAGATCGAGAATTTCGAGAAGACTCAGCCGCAAGGCTGAATGCCTGAGCCCTAAGGCTTTTTCTGCGGCTCGCCGAACAGCTCGGCCAGGCGCGCACGATCAGCGGCAAAACCGGCCTCGGCCTGAGTGCGGGCTTCCTTGTAACGCGCAATATCACGCTGCAGGCGCTGCTGCTCTTCCTTGAGGTTGTTGATCTGCGCCAGCAAATGTTCCGGTACCTGGCGCCCGGCACGCTCATGGTCGGCGGCCTGGCTCTGCAGGTTGGCCTGCTGAGTACGCACCGACTGCAGATTGCCACGCGCGACGCTGGTGACGCTGTCGAGCTCGGCCAGCTTGCGCTCACGGGCACGGTCGACATCGTCAAGATTGGTGTACAGCCGCAGCAATTGAGCATCGCTGCTGGCGCGTGCCTTGTCCGCCTGCATGCGGGCGAACTCCTCAGGCGTCGGGGCCGGCGGGATCACCCGCACGACACGCCCCTGATCATTGAGCACTTGATAGCCCTTGCCGATGAATTCCGGCGGCACACCCTGACGGCTGAGCACGGTTACGCCCTTGTCATCGACGTAACGATAGAGTTCAGCCGCGCCCCCCGACAATGGCAGCAGCAGGCTAAAGAGCAGCATACAGCGAGTCAGGCGCGGTGCAGGCATAGGACTACCTTGTACTAGGGCTAGATTCCATATTCGGCGCGATAGGCTTCGACGGCCGGCAGATATTGCTTCAGTTCAGCATCCTCTGCCAGATATTCCAGTACCTGTTCGAGTGACACGATGCTCACTACGGGCATACCGAAGTCCCGCTCGACCTCCTGAATCGCCGAAAGCTCGCTCTGACCACGCTCCTGGCGGTTCAGCGCGATCAAGGTGCCGGCAGCCTGTGCGCCTTGGCCCTGGATGATCTGCATCACTTCGCGGATCGCGGTACCGGCGGTGATCACGTCATCGACGATCAACACACGGCCCTTGAGTGGCGCACCGACCAGGGTACCGCCTTCGCCATGATCCTTGGCTTCCTTGCGGTTGAAGCACCAGGGCAGATCGCGCTGATGATGCTCGGCCAGTGCCACGGCAGTGGTTGCTGCCAACGGAATACCTTTGTAAGCCGGGCCGAACAACACATCGAAATCGATACCACTGTCGACGATGGCTGCGGCGTAGAAACGCCCCAGCTGCGCCAACGCCAGACCGCTGTCGAACAGGCCGGCGTTGAAAAAGTAGGGGCTGGTACGCCCGGACTTGAGAGTGAACTGACCGAAACGCAGAACACCGCGTTCGATGGCAAAGCGAATGAAATCGCGCTGGTACGCTTGCATGAAAAGTCCCGGACGGCACGGATTTAGCTAAATGAGGTGAGCTCGGGTATCATACACGCACGTGTTTTTGGGGGCCATTTATGCGGATCATCAGTGTGAACGTGAATGGTATTCAGGCTGCGGCCGAGCGAGGTCTGCTCAGCTGGCTGCAAGCCCAGAATGCCGACGTGATCTGCCTGCAAGACACCCGTGCCTCCGCCTTTGAAATGGACGACCAAGCCTTCCAACTGGATGGTTATTTCCTCTATGCATGCGACGGTGAAGTGCCCAGCCAAGGTGGCGTGGCGCTCTACTCGCGATTGCAACCCAAGGCGGTGATCAGCGGCCTCGGCTTCGAGATGGCCGATCGCTACGGGCGCTACCTGCAGGCCGATTTCGACAAGGTAAGTATCGCCACCCTGCTGCTGCCAAGCGGGCGGGACGGTGACGAGAGCTTGAATCAGAAATTCAAGTTCATGGACGACTTCACCCATTATCTGGACAAGCAACGCCGCAAGCGTCGCGAGTACATCTACTGCGGCTCGCTGCATGTAGCGCACCAGAAGCTGGATGTGAAGAACTGGCGCGACTGCCAGCAATCTCCCGGTTTCCTGGCGCCCGAGCGCGCCTGGATGGATGAGGTGGTTGGCAATATGGGTTATGTCGATGCCCTGCGCGAAGTCAGCCGCGAAGGCGACCAGTTCAGCTGGTGGCCGGATAACGAGCAGGCGGAAATGCTCAACCTGGGTTACCGCTTCGACTACCAGTTGCTCACCCCCGGCATGCGCCGCAGCGTGCGCAGCGCGCGCCTGCCACGCCAACCGCGCTTCTCCCAGCATGCGCCGCTGATCGTCGATTACGACTGGATTCTCAGCGTCTGATCGACAGGCAGGAGCGCAGGCTTAGCGCCTAACGCCCGTCATTAGCATGTCGGCGCAGCGGATTTGTAGGAGCGGCGCCCCGCCGCGAACAAGGGCGGCGCGCACTTGAAAGACTTCGCCCCGGGGCGGGGCTCCTACGAAAAGCGGCTGCGGGAACTTGCCTGATCGGCACTAGATTTAGTGCCGATTAAGTACGCACGGGCTCACTTCACCAAACGCCAACTGAAGGGGTAGCGATAGTTCTGCCCTTCATTGGCCTTGATACCCGCGATGATGGTCAACACCAGCGCCGCCAGGCCCAACAGCATCAGCAGCGGGAAGCCGATCACCACCACCATCAGAATGAAGCAGACCACTGCGGCCAGCGCTACGCTGATCTGGAAGTTCAGCGCTTCCTTGCCCTGTGCATCGACGAAGGGGTCGAGATCTTTCTTGATCTGCCAGATGATCAGCGGGCCAAGCAGATTGCCGAAGGGGAACACCAGGCCGAGAAACGCGGCAAAGTGGCAGAACATGGCCCACTGACGCGCTTCCTGACTGGGCGTCGGAACCGGGTTTTGCATATCGTCGTTCATACGGGTGCTCCTTGCTCGGCTAAAGATTTCAGTCGACCAGAGCGGCCTTCTGCAGTTCAAAGATCTCGTTCATGCCTTTCTGCGCCAGTGCCAGCATGGCGTTGAATTCGTCAGGCTGGAACGGCGCGCCTTCGGCAGTGCCCTGCACTTCGATAAAGCCACCGGCATTGGTCATCACCACGTTGAGGTCGGTCTCGGCGGCGGAGTCTTCCAGGTAGTCCAGATCCAGCACCGGCTCGCCTTGGTAGATGCCGACCGACACCGCTGCGATCATCTGCTTGAGCGGCTCGCCCTTGAGCGAACCACGCTTCTTCAGCACTTTCAGGGCATCGACCAGCGCCACCATGGCGCCGGTGATGGAGGCAGTGCGGGTGCCACCGTCAGCCTGGATCACGTCGCAATCGACGTACAGGGTGTTCTCGCCCAGCTTGGTCATGTCCAGTGCTGCGCGCAGCGAACGGCCGATCAGGCGCTGGATTTCCAGGGTACGCCCGCCCTGCTTGCCGCGGCTGGCTTCACGCTGGTTACGCTCGCCGGTGGCGCGCGGCAGCATGCCGTATTCGGCAGTCAGCCAGCCCTGGCCCTGGCCCTTGAGGAAGCGCGGCACGCCGGATTCGACGCTGACGGTGCAGATCACCTTGGTATCGCCAAACTCCACCAGCACCGAACCCTCGGCGTGCTTGGTGTAGTTGCGGGTGATGCGAATCGAGCGCAACTGATCGGCGGCGCGGCCACTGGGACGTTTCATCGAGCGATACCTACTTCATTAAGTGAAAACAGTGCGCATTATAGGGGCGCTCGAGCAAGGCGACACGCCGAATTGGCGCCAGCAGATGGCAGGCCCGATCGCCTGCACATGAAATGGGTAGGTACCGTGAGCTACAATCCTGCGTTTTTCGAGCCGACTTCCACGAGGTATCCCATGGTTCACAGCATGACGGCCTTTGCCCGCAATGAGCAGGCAACCGCTCACGGCACACTGAGCTGGGAGCTGCGCTCGGTCAACCACCGCTATCTCGAGCCGCACCTGCGCCTGCCGGAAGCCTTCCGCGACCTCGAAGGCGCGGTGCGCGAAGCGCTGCGCCAGGGCCTGTCGCGCGGCAAGGTGGAGTGCACCCTGCGCTTCGCCGAAGAAAGTGCCGGCAAGCCGCTGCAGGTCGACGCCGACCGCGCCCGCCAACTGATTGCCGCTGCCGAGCAGGTCGCCGCGCTGATCCAGCAACCAGCCCCGCTCAACCCGCTGGAAGTGCTGGCCTGGCCCGGCGTGCTGGTGGCCGACTCGGCCGACCCGCAGGCGCTGAACGCTGCCGCTCTGAAGCTGTTCGACCAGGCAATGGGTGAACTCAAGGCCGGCCGTGCCCGCGAAGGCGCCGAGTTGGCCAAGCTGCTCAACGAGCGCCTCGACAGCATCCTCGACGAAGTCGCCGCCCTGCGCGAACTGGTACCGCAGATGCTCGCCGGGCAGCGCGCCAAGATCGAAACCCGCTTCGCCGAGATGCAGGCCGAGCTCGACCCGCAACGCCTGGAGCAGGAGCTGGTGCTGCTGGCGCAGAAGAGCGACGTGGCCGAAGAGCTGGATCGCCTCAGCACCCACGTCAGCGAAGTGCGTCGCGTACTCAAGGCCGGCGGCGCTGCCGGCAGGCGTCTGGACTTTCTGATGCAGGAGCTTAATCGCGAAGCCAACACCCTCGGCTCCAAGGCGTTCGACCCGCGCAGCACGCAGGCTGCGGTGAACCTCAAGGTGCTTATCGAACAGATGCGCGAGCAGGTTCAGAATATCGAGTAACGCCAGCCCAGCGGCTGCTATCTTTCGTCCCACGTTTTCCCAGGATCGTTTTCATGGCCACGACCACCGGCACCCTCTACATCGTTTCCGCCCCCTCCGGCGCCGGCAAGACCAGCCTGGTCAAGGCGCTGATCGACAGCGAAGCGCAGATTCGCGTTTCGGTCTCGCACACCACCCGCGCCATGCGCCCGGGCGAAGTGGATGGGGTGAACTACCACTTCGTCGACCATGCACAGTTCAACGCCATGCTCGAACGCGGCGAGTTCCTCGAACATGCCCAGGTATTCGATAACCTTTACGGTACTTCGCAGAAATGGGTCGAGCAGACGCTGGCCGAAGGCTTCGACCTGATTCTGGAAATCGACTGGCAGGGCGCGCAGCAGGTGCGCAAGCTGATGCCGCAGAGCAAATCCATCTTCATTCTGCCGCCGACCCAGGAAGCCCTGCGCCATCGTCTGACTAACCGTGGCCAGGACAGCGGCGAGATCATCGAACGACGCATGCGCGAAGCAGTCAGCGAAATGAGCCACTACGTCGAATACGACTACCTGGTGATCAACGATGACTTCAACCACGCCCTGAGCGACCTGAAAGCCATATTCCGCAGCAACCAGTTGTCGCAAACACAACAGCAGCAACGCCATGCCGGCCTGCTCAGCGAGTTGCTGGCCTAAAAGCCGCGCATGCTTCGAGCCACAAGCTGCAGGTAAAAGCAAGGCCGTTTTGGCGCCTACTTGTAGCTTGCAGCTTGAAGCTGCTTTACACTATTCAGTCCGCTCGCCCGCTCGGGCCAAGCTTATCCGCACACGTTACGAGGAACACCATGGCTCGCGTTACCGTCGAAGATTGCCTGGACAACGTTGATAACCGCTTCGAACTGGTCATGCTCGCGACCAAGCGTTCGCGCCAGCTGGCCACCGGCGGCAAAGAGCCGAAAGTGGCGTGGGAAAACGACAAGCCCACCGTCGTGGCCCTGCGTGAAATCGCCGCCGGCCTGGTGGATTACGACGTGATTGCCCAGGACGACATCGTCGAAGAAGAACCGCTGTTCGCTGCCTTCGAGGAAGAGGCCAACGAGCCTCTGTAAGTCGATGATGCCGGGTCGAAGTTGCGCGGCGGGTCGCCAAACCGGTCATGAGGGGAACACCCCATGGCTGGTATAGACGCTCTCGCCGACCGACTTTCGGCCTACCTCGGCCATGACCAGGTCAACCTGGTACGCCGGGCCTACTTCTACGCCGAACAGGCGCACGATGGCCAACGCCGCCGCAGTGGCGAAGCCTACGTGACCCATCCACTGGCCGTGGCCAGCATCCTCGCCGACATGCACATGGATCATCAGAGCCTGATGGCCGCCATGCTGCACGACGTCATCGAAGACACCGGCATCGCCAAGGAAGCGCTCAACGCGCAGTTCGGCGAAACCGTGGCCGAACTGGTCGACGGGGTCAGCAAGCTGACCCAGATGAACTTCGAAACCAAGGCCGAGGCGCAGGCCGAGAACTTCCAGAAGATGGCCATGGCCATGGCCCGCGACATCCGCGTGATTCTGGTCAAGCTTGCCGACCGCCTGCACAACATGCGCACCCTCGATGCCATGCCGCACGAGAAGAGCCGGCGCATCGCCAAGGAAACCCTGGAAATCTACGCGCCCATCGCCAACCGGCTGGGCATGCACAACATGCGCGTGGAGTTCGAAGACCTGGGCTTCAAGGCCATGCACCCGATGCGCTCGGAGCGCATCCGCGCCGCCGTGCGCCGCGCTCGGGGCAACCGCAAGGAAATCGTGGCCAAGATCGAGGAATCGATCCAGATGTGCCTGCAGCGCGAAGGCATGGAAGGCGAGGTGATCGGCCGCGAGAAGCACCTGTACAGCATCTACCAGAAGATGCGCGGCAAGCGTAAGGCGTTCAACGAGATCATGGACGTCTACGCCTTCCGCATCATCGTCGACAAGGTCGACACTTGCTACCGCGTGCTCGGCGCCGTGCACAACTTGTATAAACCCTTGCCCGGGCGCTTCAAGGATTACATCGCGATTCCCAAGGCCAACGGCTACCAGTCGCTGCACACCACGCTGTTCGGCATGCACGGCGTGCCCATCGAGATCCAGATCCGCACCCGCGAAATGGAAGAGATGGCCAACAACGGCATCGCCGCGCACTGGCTGTACAAGTCCAATGAGGACGACGCGCCCAAGGGCAACCACGCCCGCGCGCGTCAGTGGGTCAAGGGCGTACTGGAGCTGCAGCAACGCGCCGGCAACTCGCTGGAATTCATCGAGAGCGTGAAGATCGACCTGTTCCCCGACGAGGTCTACGTGTTCACGCCCAAGGGTCGCATCATGGAGCTGCCAAAAGGCTCCACCGCGGTCGACTTCGCCTACGCGGTACACACCGACGTCGGCAACACCTGCATCGCCTGCCGCATCAACCGTCGCCTGGCGCCGCTGTCGCAGGCACTGGAAAGTGGCTCGACGGTAGAAATCGTCACCGCGCCGGGCGCCCGGCCGAATCCGGCCTGGCTCAACTTCGTGGTCACCGGCAAGGCACGCACGCATATCCGCCACGCCCTCAAGCAGCAGCGCCGCTCGGAATCGATCAGCCTCGGCGAACGCCTGCTGAACAAGGTGCTGGCCAGCTTCGACACGCACCTGGAAAAGATCGCGCCCGAGCGCGTACAGGCCGTGCTCGGCGAATACCGCCAGGAGGTCATCGAGGACCTGCTCGAAGACATCGGCCTGGGCAACCGCATGGCCTACGTCGTGGCCCGCCGCCTGCTGGCCGAGAGTGGCGACGAAACCCTACCGAGCAGCGAAGGGCCCCTGGCGATCCGCGGCACCGAAGGCCTGGTGATGAGTTACGCCAAGTGCTGCACGCCGATCCCGGGCGACCCCATCGTCGGTTACCTGTCTGCCGGCAAGGGCATGGTGGTGCACATGGAGAGCTGCCGGAACATCGTCGACATTCGCCACAATCCGGAAAAATGCATCCAGCTCAACTGGGCCAAGGACGTTACCGGCGAATTCAACGTCGAATTGCGCGTCGAGCTGGAGCACCAGCGCGGCCTGATCGCCCTGCTGGCCAGCAGCGTCAATGCTGCCGATGGCAACATCGAGAAGATCAGCATGGACGAACGCGACGGCCGTATCAGTGTGGTGCAGTTGGTGGTCAGCGTGCATGACCGCGTGCACCTGGCCCGCGTGATCAAGAAACTGCGTGCGCTCAAGGGCGTGATGCGTATCACCCGAGTACGCGCCTGACACAATTCCCCTATTTCCAGTCTGTAGGCTGGGTGCTCGACCCAGCCAGTTCTCACAAGGAGCGATTCATGAGCAAGACCGTCATCACCAGCGACAAGGCCCCGGCCGCCATCGGCACCTACTCCCAGGCAATCAAGGCCGGCAATACCGTGTACATGTCCGGCCAGATCCCGCTGGATCCGGTGAGCATGGAGCTGGTCGAAGGCTTCGAAGCGCAGACCGTGCAGGTGTTCGAGAACCTCAAGGCGGTGGCCGAAGCCGCCGGTGGCTCGTTCAAGGACATCGTCAAGCTGAACATCTTCCTCACCGACCTGTCGCACTTCGCCAAGGTCAACGAGATCATGGGCCGCTATTTCGAACAGCCCTACCCAGCTCGCGCCGCTATCGGCGTAGCCGCTCTGCCGCGCGGTGCGCAGGTGGAAATGGACGCCATTCTGGTCATCGAGTAAGAGCCTGCTCACGATCTCGCGAGCTAGAGCCAGGCAAGGCGAAATCAGGCGAAAAAGCGCAGTTTACGAGCTGTAAATGAGCATTTTGATCGGACTCGCGCACGAGCCTGGTTTCAACGCAGCATGGCCGACGCGCAGCAGATCGTGAACAGGTTCTAAGTCGTTCGAGCGGGGCAGCAGGCCCCGCCCGCCCTTCCCCGGCATGGAGATCGCCATGCGTCTGCTTCCTCTGCTGCTATGCGGCGCCCTGCTGAGCGGCTGCGCCAGCACACCTAACAACGACCCGAGCGGTACCTGGATCAACCAGGCAGCCATCGATGCCGCGCGCGAAAGCGGTCGCCTGCGCGAAGCCCTGCTCGCCTACGGCCCCAACCTCGAATGGCACATCGCCCCCGAGCGGCAGCAGGCCAGCTACAGCAATGGCTTCGAGCTGGCCGAGGGCAGGCTGCAGAATGCTGGAGAGGGGCGCTGGCAGGTGACCTTCTACGGTGATTACAACGAGCAGCTCGCCATGCAGAATGGCGAACTGGTGCAGATCGCCAGCGAATACTGGCCCGAGCAGCACTTCGCCCGCGTCTCCGGCGAACCCAAGCCGCTGGGCAGCAGCTTTGAACAGGCGTTGTACCGCGACTACCTGGGCGGCGACTGGCTGATCGAGGAAGGTCTGGGCCAGGGCGGCCTGGTGCGTTTCAACAGCGACGGGCAGGTACAAGGCCTGCCCGGCGCCGAACGCTTCGCCCTGTGCCTGGCAGGCGACTGCGCGGCCATAAGCGGCGAACATGACAGCCTTTGGCTGCAAGCCGGTGATCAGGGTAGCCCCTGGTTGTTCGTGCATGAAGGCAATCAACTGCGCATCTTTGAAGCGCAGAACCGCGCCCAGTACGACGAGATGCCCGAGTACCAGCCCGGCCCGCAGCGCTGGCTGCTCAAACGCCGCTGATCAGGATGCGCCGCCTCCGGGCAGGAGCGGCGCCACGCTATAGAGCCCCCAGCAACAGCCAGCCTCCCAGCGCCAGCAACAGGCCACCGCAACCGCGATCCAGCCAGCGCACGCGCCGCTGCAACCAGTTGCGCCAGCGCGCCTGATCGAGCAGGCGCACCAGCGCCAGATCCCAGAACAGCACCACCAGGGTCATCCACAGCATCGCCAGGCCCAGCCCCCATGCCGGCATTGCCGACTCGCGCAAGACCCCGAATAGCCCGGCGTAGAACAGCGGCAATTTGGGGTTGAGGCTGCTGGCCAGCAGACCCTGACGCATGCCCTTCCACACCCCGCCCTGCCTCAGCTGATCACCCTGTGGCAGGACCAGATCTCGCCGCGAAGCCAGCGCCTGCAGGCCGATCCAGGCGAAATACAGCCCACCGACGACCTGCAAGCAGCGCCACAGCCAACTACCCTCGGCGGGTAACAACGCCATGACGAACAGTACCAGCAGCATGCTCAGCAGGTTGGCCAGCGCAATGCCCCAGGCGCAACCGTCGGCCTGGTGCCGGCCCTTGGCCAGCGCGGTGCGAATCAATAGAAAGAAGTCCGGCCCAGGCGACAGCAAGGCCGCGAAATGAGTACCGGCAACCAGTAGAAACAACGCGAACATGGCACCTCCGTTTGGCGGAGGCAGTGTCGACAACCAGCGGTGCGATGTATTGGAAAAAACTCAGACTCGACAGCGACGCAATCGCTGCCGAACAACTTGGCGCGCACCGATGCAAGTTCGCACTAAGCCCTGCAGAATCAGGCCTGCGCCACGGCGCGAAAACGCCCCGGAGTGACCCCGGTGAAACGGCGAAACACGCCGTTGAAATGCGCCTGGTCATAAAAACCCAGATCCAGTGCGACATCGGCCAGGGCCTGGCCTTGCAACAACCTGCGCTTGGCTTCACGTACTCGGCGCTGCAGTAGATAGGTGTGTGGCGGCACGCCATAGGCACGGCGAAATGCCTCGATCAGGTGGCGCGGATGACGCTGCACCAAGGCAGCCAATTGCTCGAGGCTGACAGCCTCGGCGTAGTGCGCTTCCAGGTAATCGCGCAGGTACGCCGTCACCCCACTGTCGCGACATGCCGGGCGCGCCTCGCGCAAGCCGCCGTGCCGCACGAAGACCAGCTCCAGCAACGCCAGCAGTTCGCTCTCCAGCGCCAGCGCATCGCCCCCTTCAAACTGGCCGGCCAGACGCGCCAATCCCGCCGCCACGCGCCCGTCATCGTGGGGATTGAGCGCGCGAAAGCCACTGGGCAGGCTCTTGCGCCCAAGCAGAGCCGGCAGTCGCGACTCCTCGATGTAGAGCATGCGGTAGATCAGGCGCGACGACTCGGCGTGCCCGGTGTGCGGCTCTTCGGGATTCATCAGCGACAGGGTTCCCGCTGGCAGCGCGTGGCGCTGACCGCGGCACTGGTAGCCGCCCACACCCTGTACGATCGCCCCAACGGCAAACGCGTCGTGACTGTGGCGCCCGAACGGCTGGCCGGAAAAGTCGGCGTGGAACAGCTCGATTCCCGGTAACCAGGGCTTGGCCAGAAGGCGATTGGAATCCATCTCGGCAGCGGCTCAGCGACCCGCCAGGATCGCCGCGTAACCTTCACGGTAACTGGGATACTGCGGCGCCCAGCCCAGCGCACGGGCGCGGGCGTTGCGACAGCGCTTGCTGCCGGCGCGGCGCACGCGCTGCTCGTCGCTCCAATGGCTGACGCCCAGTTGCCCACGTAGCCAACCTACTACTTCGTGCAGCGGCGCCGGCTCGTCGTCGACGCCCAGGTAGCAATCGGCCAAGGGCACACCGGCGGCATCCGCCTGCAACAGCGTGGCGAACAGGCCGGCAGCATCCTCGACATGAATGCGATTGCCATACAACGGCGGCGTCTCGCTGACGTGATAGCCGCCGCGCACCTGGCTCAGCAACCATTCGCGACCAGGGCCGTAAAGGCCGGTCAGACGCACCGTGGTCGCCGGCAACCCGCTGTCGAGCGCTACACGTTCGGCCTCGCGCATGATCACCGCAGAAAAACTCTGGGCTTCAGCCGCAGAACCCTCGTCGATCCACTCGCCCTCCTGCTGCCCGTACACGCCGCTGCTGGAGGCGAACAGGATGCGCCGTGGTCGCTGGCCATGCTGCGCCAGCCAGCTCAACACGCGGCGCAGCCCCTCGACATAGGCGGCGCGGTAGCCCGCCTCGTCATGCTCGGTGGCGGCGGCGCAGTACACCAGGTAATCCAGTTGCCCTTGCGGCCAATCCGCCGGACAGGCATCGGCGTGCAGATCGCCGGCCAGCGGCTCGATGGCGGTAGGTAGCGCGGCCACGTTGCGACGCATACCGAGCACGCGCCAGCCTTGTGCGGCCATCCGCAGGCCGAGGCGGGTACCGACATCACCACACCCGGCAATCAGCAGGCTGTTGCAGTCCGACATGCTTTTCTCCATCACTGTTATGCGACGGCGCAGTGTAACAGGCCGCTCCGAGCCGTCAGAGGCGGCATGGAGACACGGAGCAGCGCCATGCAGGTGCCAAATTCGCGATAGTTTTGCAACAGTCTATTAGCGCGGTTGGTTCATCTGTTTGCAAAGGCTATGCTTGGCGGCAACTTAATGGATAAACACTATGACCCTCACCGAACTGCGCTACATCGTCACCCTCGCCCAGGAACAGCACTTCGGCCGCGCCGCCGAGCGCTGCCATGTCAGCCAGCCGACCCTGTCGGTGGGCGTGAAGAAGCTGGAGGACGAGCTCGGCGTACTGATCTTCGAGCGCAGCAAGAGCGCCGTGCGCCTGACCCCGGTCGGTGAGGGCATCGTCACCCAGGCGCAGAAGGTGCTAGAGCAGGCCCAGGGCATTCGCGAACTGGCCCAGGCCGGCAAGAACCAGCTGACCGCACCGTTGAAGATCGGCGCCATCTACACCGTCGGCCCCTATCTGTTCCCGCACCTGATTCCGCAGCTGCACCGGGTCGCCCCGGACATGCCGCTGTACATCGAGGAAAACTTCACCCATATCCTGCGCGACAAGCTGCGCACCGGTGAACTCGACGCCATCATCATCGCCCTGCCCTTCCAGGAAGCCGATGTGCTGACCAAGCCGCTGTACGACGAGCCGTTCTACGCGCTGCTGCCGGCGGGCCACCCCTGGGCGGCGATGGACACCATCGACACCAAGCTGCTCAACGACAAGAGCCTGCTGCTGCTCGGTGAAGGCCACTGCTTCCGCGATCAGGTGCTGGAAGCCTGTCCGACCCTGCGCAAGGGCGGCGACGACCACGGCAAGCACACCACGGTGGAATCCAGCTCGCTGGAAACCATCCGCCATATGGTCGCCTCCGGCCTGGGCGTGTCGATCCTGCCGTTCTCGGCGGTGGACAGCCATCACTACGCGCCGGGCGTGATCGAAGTGCGTCCGCTCAGCGCACCAGTCCCCTTCCGCACCGTGGCCATCGCCTGGCGCGCCAGCTTCCCGCGGCCCAACGCCATCGAAGTGCTGGCCGACTCCATCCGTCTCTGCTCGGTCGCCCGCAGCCCGCAGCCCAAGAGCGCCTGAGGCCGGACGTGAGCGAGCTGTCAGCGGTTCCCGTCACCGCGCTGAAAGGCGTAGGCGCCGCGCTGGCGGAAAAACTGGCCAAGGTCGGCCTGGAAAACCTGCAGGACGTGCTGTTCCACCTGCCGCTGCGCTATCAGGATCGCACCCGCATCACCCCCATTGGCGCCCTGCGACCCGGGCAGGATGCGGTGGTCGAGGGCATCGTTGCCGCTGCCGACGTGGTCATGGGCCGCCGGCGCAGCCTGCTGGTGCGTCTGCAGGACGGCAGCGGCACGCTGAGCCTGCGTTTCTTCCACTTCAGCCAGGCGCAGAAGGAAGGTCTCAAACGTGGCACCACCCTGCGCTGTTATGGCGAAATACGCCCTGGCGCCACCGGCCTGGAAATCTACCACCCGGAATACCGCGCGCAGAGCGGCGACGAACCGGCACCGGTGGAGCAGAGCCTGACGCCCATCTACCCGACCACCGAAGGCCTGACTCAGCAGCGTCTGCGCCAACTCAGCCAGCAGGCGCTGGCGCGCCTCGGGCCACACAGCCTGCCAGACTGGCTGCCCGAGGAGTTGGCCCGCGACTATCGCCTGGCGCCGCTGGACGAAGCCATCCGCTACCTGCACCGGCCGCCGCCGGACGCCGATGTCGAAGAGCTCGCCGAGGGCCGTCACTGGGCGCAACACCGCCTGGCCTTTGAAGAGCTGCTGACGCACCAGTTGTCCCTGCAGCGCCTGCGTGAGCAGGTGCGCGCGCAACAGGCGCCGGCGCTGCCGCCGGCGACGAAGCTGCCGCAGCAGTACCTCGCCAACCTCGGCTTCGCCCCTACCGGCGCGCAGCAGCGCGTGGGTGCCGAGATCGCCTATGACCTGGCGCAGAGCGAACCCATGCTGCGCCTGGTGCAGGGCGACGTCGGTGCCGGCAAGACGGTGGTCGCCGCCCTGGCTGCATTGCAGGCGCTGGAGGCCGGCTACCAGGTGGCACTGATGGCGCCCACCGAAATCCTCGCCGAGCAGCACTTGCTCAACTTCAGCAAATGGCTGGCACCGCTCGGCCTGGACGTCGCCTGGCTGGCCGGCAAGCTCAAGGGCAAAGCACGCGCGGCGGCACTGGAACAGATCGCTGGCGGCTGCCCGATGGTGGTCGGCACCCATGCGCTGTTTCAGGACGAGGTGAAGTTCAAGCGCCTGGCGCTGGTGATCATCGACGAGCAGCACCGCTTCGGCGTGCAGCAGCGCCTGGCCCTGCGCCAGAAGGGCATCGACGGCCGCCTCTGCCCGCACCAGTTGATCATGACCGCCACGCCGATTCCGCGCACCCTGGCGATGAGCGCCTACGCCGACCTGGATACCTCGATCCTCGACGAGCTGCCCCCCGGCCGCACGCCAGTGAATACCCTGGTGATCGCCGACAGCCGCCGCGATGAGGTGGTCGAGCGCGTGCGCAATGCCTGCCAGCAGGGCCGCCAGGCCTACTGGGTGTGCACGTTGATCGAAGAATCCGAGGAGCTCACCTGCCAGGCGGCAGAGACCAGCTTCGAGGAGCTCTCGGCGGCCCTCGGCGAGCTGCGCGTCGGCCTGATTCACGGACGCATGAAGCCGGCCGAAAAGGCCGCGGTGATGGACGAATTCAAGCAAGGCCACCTGCAATTGCTGGTGGCCACCACGGTGATCGAAGTCGGCGTCGACGTCCCCAACGCCAGCCTGATGATCATCGAGAACCCCGAGCGCCTGGGCCTGGCGCAGTTGCACCAGCTACGCGGTCGGGTCGGCCGTGGCAGCGCGGCCAGCCATTGCGTGCTGCTCTACCACGCGCCGCTGTCGCAATTGGGGCGCGAGCGCCTGGCGATCATGCGCGAGACCACCGACGGTTTCGTCATCGCCGAGAAGGACCTCGAACTCAGGGGACCGGGGGAAATGCTCGGCACCCGGCAGACCGGTCTGCTGCAGTTCAAGGTGGCGGATCTGATGCGCGACGCCGATCTGCTGCCCGCCGTACGCGATGCCGCGCACGCTCTGCTGGAACATTGGCCACAACATGTGGCTCCATTGTTGGAGCGCTGGTTGCGTCACGGCCAGCAATACGGTCAAGTGTGAACCTGTTCACAGGACAACCGTTGCCACGAACCTTTGCACAAATCCTCGCTGGTTATACTTCGGGGCACATGCGCCAACGCTGGATATCGATATGACTGAAGCCGCCCTCGCCGCCAACGCCACTGCGCAAGCCCCCGCCGTGATCGTGCAACTGCTGGAGAAACTCGCCGTACCCTATCAGGTACGCGCGGAGCGCCCGGGTCAGCCAAGCGAGGCGCGCCTGCAGGCCGTGCTGGTGGACGACGCCATCGGCGCCCTGCTGGTGCTCTACCCGCGTAGCCACATGCTCGATCTGTCGCGCCTGGCCGAACTGACTGGGCGCCAGCTCACCGCGGTCAAGCCGGAGCGCCTGGAGCGCATGCTCGGCAAGCACAATCTGGCCGCCCTGCCCGGCTTGCCGCCCCTGACCAGCTCGCCCTGCCTGTACGAAGAACGCCTGCTGCAGGTGCCCAGTCTGCTGATCGAGTCCGGCCAGCCTGGCGTATTGCTGGAAATTCCCACTGAAGCCTTCAAGGCGCTGCTGAGCAAGGCCAGCGCCGCGCGTTTCGGTGAGCCGGTCAGTGCGATCAGACCGAACCTCGATCGCCCCCATGATGACCGCGCGGAAATCACCCAGGCCGTGCAGGCCTTTACCGCACGCCGCATCCAGCAGCGCCTGGAAGAAACCATCGAGATTCCGCCGCTGCCGGAAACCGCGCAGAAGATCATCAAGCTGCGCGTTGACCCCAATGCCACGGTGGACGACATCACCGGCGTGGTCGAAACCGATCCCGCGCTGGCGGCACAGGTGGTCAGCTGGGCAGCCTCGCCCTACTACGCCGCGCCCGGCAAGATTCGCTCGGTGGAAGACGCCATCGTCCGCGTGCTGGGCTTCGACCTGGTGATCAACCTGGCTCTCGGCCTGGCATTGGGCAAGACCCTGAGCCTGCCCAAGGATCAGCCGCAGCACGCCACGCCCTACTGGCAGCAAGCGATCTATACCGCCGCAGTGATCGAAGGCCTGACCCGCGCCATGCCGCGCGCGCAGCGCCCTGAAGCCGGCCTGACCTACCTGGCCGGCTTACTGCACAATTTCGGCTACCTGGTTCTGGCGCACGTGTTTCCGCCGCACTTCTCGCTGATCTGCCGCCACCTGGAGGTCAACCCGCACCTGTCTGCCGGGTACATCGAGCAGCACCTGCTGGGCATCACTCGCGAGCAGATCGGTGCCTGGCTGATGCGCCATTGGGATATGCCGGAAGAGCTGTCCAGCGCTCTGCGCTTTCAGCACGACCCATCTTATGCCGGCGACAGCGCGGCCTTCCCCAACCTGGTGTGCCTGGCTGTCAGCCTGCTGCGCAACCGGGGTATCGGTGCCGGGCCGCAGAGCGAGATTCCTGATGAGCTGTTCGACGCCCTAGGGCTGAGCCGGGAAAAAGCCGAGGACGCAGTGAGCAAGGTACTCAGCGCCGAGGTCGCCTTGCGTGAACTGGCAGCGCAGTATCAGCAGCCGCAATGAGCGGCTGCTAGCTCCCTAACCCTCAAGGATGGGCTGCTCGCCTCGCACCGAGCGGCCGACGCCCCTTACAACTTGCCCGCCGTCTTGCGCAGCTTCTCCCGACGCTCGGCGAACAGTTGCGGCACCACTTCCAGGCTGATGGCGAGCAGTTGGCTGACACTGGAATGCTCGTAAAGCGCCGCATACTCGGCGAGTTGATCGCTGGGCATCTGCCGGTAGGCATAGAACATGAAGGTTTTCACCGCCTGCTCGCTGGACTGGCGGATGGCATCCGCCTGCTTTTGCGTCTGCGCCTGCAGTTCGGCTTCGCTGAGGTTCTCGCCCCGCGCCCTTAGCGCCAGCAATGCCTGGGTCTTGCCGACTTCGTAACGTAGCAGGCTGGCCAGTTCAGTGGTACGCGCGGCAGCGTCGAGACGCTTGACCAACTCCAGACGCGCACCTCGTGGCGGCTGCTCCTGCAGACGCTGGCGGTATTCAGCCAAGCCTTCGGGTTGCTCACCTACGGCGCGCTCGGCAGCGGTGAAACGCTGCGCCAACGGGCTGTCGAGACGCTTACGGGCCTGCTCGCCCTGCGCCGCATCGAAGCGGGCAGCGACGCGCTGGGCCAGGTCCAGACAAAAGGCCTCGCCAGCGAAGAGCTGGGCGAGGCGCTTCTGTTCGGTTTCATCCTGGCCACGCTGCACCAACGGCGCGCTCTGTTCGCACAGCAGATGGATACCGGCGAGTTCGAACAGCGGCAACAAGGCCTTGGCAGACGCTGGCTCGGCCCGTGCAGTGGTGGCGGCCAGCAATAGCAGGGGTAACAGGAAAAGACGCATGGTCAGGCTTTCCACAGGGACGTGCCTGGCAGCCTAACCAAAGCGCGGCGTCGCGGCCAGCCGTGACGCCTATCGGAAGCCAACCAGATAAGGTTGCCAACGTGGTCTTCCGTAGGAGCCCCGCCCCGGGGCGAAGCTTTTTCGAGTGCACACCGCCTGATTCGCGGCGGGGCGCCGCTCCTACAATTTCGATGCGTCGACGCCTAACTGACTGGCATCAGCCGTTCAGGCGGCCTTTTTCGGCGCCTCGGTCTTCTTCTTCGGCATTAGGTACTTGGTCAGGCCCTGGAACCACATGACCAGCGCCGGGTTGCCCTGGATCTGGATGTCCTTGTTCTGGATGCCCTGCATGAAGGCCAGCTGCTTGTTCTTCGCGGTCATGGTTTCAAAGCCGTAGGCGGCATCCTTGAAGCCAATGGCGAAGGCCGGATCCGAGGTGGTGCCGCGCTTGCTGGTCACGCGCTGACCGGCCACGGTGAAGTGGCGGGCCACCTTGCCGTCGAGAGTATGCAACTGGAACACCATATCGCGACCTTCGAGCTGCTGGCGGAACGCCGGGTTTTCACGACTGGCCTTGGCCATCAGGCGGCCCAGCATCCACAGGAGAAAACGGAATTTCATGCACAGGGCCTCGTGATCGAAGATGATGGCCGCGCATTGTAGTGGTTTTCTTGCAGGACTACAGCCTATCTAAAGCATGGCTGTATCAGCGACTGTCGCAGCGTGGCTGCGCAGGGGGAACCCGGAGCCGAGCGGCTCCAGGTAACGGGCTCAGTTGACCGCGTCTTTCAGGGACTTGCCCGGTTTGAAGGCGACGGTATTGCTGGCCTTGATCTTCACCGGCTGACCGGTTTGCGGGTTCTTACCAGTACGGGCGCCACGGTGGCGTTGGACGAAAGTACCGAAGCCAACCAGGGTCACACTGTCCTTGCGGTTCAGTGCACCGGTGATTTCTTCCAGTACGGCGTTGAGTACACGATTGGCCTGATCCTTGGTCAGATCAGCCTTTTCGGCGATGGCGGCGGCGAGTTCCGGTTTACGCATAAATGCCTCTTTGACGGTTTTTTGTTGTTGTGTCCGTGCTGTCCTTCCAGAACAGCGCCCAAGGCGCCGCAACAGCTCTGCGCTGCGGCAGACCCTTGGCAGAATGGCATGCCGCATCGTACTGCGCCAGCCTCGCCAGCCACTTTAACCAGGCAATTTCGTGGCGTATCCGACAGAACCACAGGCAATCACGCCAGCAGTGCCGGTAGCTCCTTGTTCAGTGCCAGTTTCTCCTGCACGGCGGCGCCGGTCAGCGCATAACCGAGCAGTGCTCCGGAAGCCTCGCGGCAAAGCGCCTTGATGTCGCTGCCGCTGCCTTCGACCGTCCATTCGCCCTGGCTGCCACGCGGTGGCGGTGAGACCACCAGCGGGCATACCGGCGTCTTTACCGTCACCGGCATCGGCCCATAGCTGACCGCCGTCGGCTCACCAGCCAGGGTCTTGGCCAGCGCCCGGGCACAGGCCATCAGCGGCATGACGTAGAGCAGGTTGAGGCCGTCGACCTCGGCGCAGTCACCCAGGGCGTAGATATTGGCGTGCGAGGTGCGCAACTGGCGGTCGACCATCACGCCACGGTTGATGTCGAGACCGGCTGCCGCAGCGAGCGCGGTGCGCGGACGCAGACCCACAGCCGAGACCACCGCGTCGCACTGGATCAGGCTGCCGTCGGACAGCGAGGCCTGCAGCGCGTCCCCCTGGCGGTCAAGACTCGCCAGCACCGGGCCGAGATGGAAACGTACGCCCAGCCCCTCCAGACCGGCTTGTACGGCAGAGGCAGCTGCCGGATGCAGCAGGCCCGGCATCACCTGCTCACAGGGCGCCAGCAGCTCTACTTCATAGCCGCCGGCACTGAGGTCGTTGGCAAACTCGCAGCCAATCAGACCGGCGCCGAGAATCAGGACGCGGCGCTTGCCGGCCACGGCGCTGCGAAAGCGCGCGTAGTCTTCCAGGTCATTGATCGGGAACAGTGCATCCTGGGCATCACCCTCTACCGGGACGCGAATAGGCTCGGCGCCCCAGGCCAGTACCAGGTCGCGGTATGGCACGGCTTCCTCACCGATCCACAAGCGTTTGTGGCCGGGGTCGATTCCGGTGATACGGGTATGGGTGCGAATTTCCGCGTTGAGCTGCTCAGCCATGGCGCCCGCCTCGGCCATGACCAGGCCATCGGCCTCCTTGTGCTTGCCGAAGCCGGTGGAGAGCATCGGCTTGGAGTAGGAGCGGCCATCGTCAGCGGTGATCAGTAGCAGAGGCGTCTGCGCGTCGAGCTTGCGCCACTCCTTGGCCAGGTTGTAGCCGGCCAGACCGGTACCGATGATAACGACGGGTGCACTCATAAGGTGATTCCTCGCAAGATGAACGACACGATGGCCTGCCGGCCGTCTGTAATTATTCAGCAGATTAGAATGGCCCCGAAGAAGCGGCCCCGTGACCACGGAGGCTGCAATCGGAGTCTCGCGCCCCGGTCAATCAGGCCACCGGCGCCATGAGCGGATCAAAAGACCACGGAGACGCATGATCAATCCAGCTTGACCACCTTGGCCAAAACCACCTTGGGCCCTTTCATCTTCTTGACGATGATGCGCAGGCCATCGGTTTCCAGCACTTCCTCTTCTTCGGGCATGCGCTTGAGGGTGTCATAGATCAATCCGGCGAGGGTTTCAGCCTCGACGTGATCAAGATCGATCCCCAGCAGGCGTTCGACCTTGGCCAGCGGCGTGTCGCCGCGCACCAGCAGCTTGCCCGGCTGGTAGGCGAGAATGCCGCGCTCGGCCTTGCGGTGTTCGTCCTGGATGTCACCGACTAGGGCTTCGAGCACGTCTTCCATGGTCAGGTAACCAATGACCTTGCCGTCGGCCTCTTCGACCAGGGCGAAGTGTGCGCCACCCTGGCGGAACTGCTCGAGCAACTGCGACAGCGGCATGTGCCGGCTGACCCGCTCCAACGGATGCATCAGATCCCCCAGCTTCAGCGCCGAGGGCAGCATCTCCAGCAGCGACAGGTGCAGCAGCAGATCCTTGATATGCAACACGCCGACGAACTCGCCCTTGCTCTCGTCGAAGATCGGGTAGCGGCTGTACTTGTGCCGGCGGAAGGTGCTGAACACCTGATCCAGGCTGGCCTTGAGCTCGAGAAAGACCAGATCCTCGCGCGAATTGGCCCAGTCCACCACCTCCAGCTCACCCAACTCGACCGCCGACGCCAGCACCCGCAGGTCCTGATCGTTATCGCCAGTGGCGCGGCTGGAATGCAGGATCAGCTTCAGCTCCTCACGGCTGTAGTGGTGCTCATGGTGCGGCCCCGGCTCGCCTTGCCCGGCGATGCGCAGAATGGCGTTGGCACTGGCGTTGAGCACGAAGATCGCCGGGTACATCAGCCAGTAGAAGGCGTACAGCGGCGCGGCCGTCCACAGCGATAGCAGCTCCGGTTTGCGGATCGCCCAGGACTTGGGCGCCAGCTCGCCGATGACGATGTGCAGGTAGGAAATGATCGAGAACGCAGTGAAGAAGGCGATGCCGTGAATCAGCTTGGGTGACTCCACACCAACCGCCACCAACAGTGGCGTCAACAGCTCGGCAAAGGCCGGCTCACCGACCCAGCCAAGCCCCAGTGACGCCAGGGTGATACCCAGCTGGCAGGCCGAGAGGTAGGCATCCATCTGGTTGTGCACGGTGCGCAGGATGTGCCCGCGCCAGCCATGCGCCTCGGCCAGGGCATCGACCTTGGTCGCACGCAGACGCACGATGGCGAACTCCGCCGCAACGAAGAAGCCGTTGAGCAGCACCAGAAACAGGGCGAACAGCATAAGGCCGAAATCGGCGAAGTAATCGGGGGCAGGGAGACTTGTGGAGGGGTCCATGAAGGTTCGAATTGGCCAGGAATCGCTAGAGGTTGGAGCTTCGCCACGCTGAATGCAAGCATTCAGCGTACGCGTTGCACCACCTGCGCGGCAGCGAAATGGCAGGTGAAGGTGCTGCCCTTGCCCGGCACACTGCTGATCTCCAGGTTGCCACGGTGACGCAGCAGCACATGCTTGACGATGGCCAGGCCCAGACCGGTACCGCCGGTGTTGCTGGCGCGGCTGGAGTCGACCCGATAGAAGCGCTCGGTCAGGCGGGGCAAATGCCTGGTCTCGATGCCCATGCCGGTATCACTGACCGCCAGGTGTGCGCCCTGCTCGTCACCCCACCAGCGGATACGAATATCGCCACCGGCCGGCGTGTACTTCACCGCATTGAACACCAGATTGGAGAAAGCACTGCGCAACTCCGCCTCACTGCCCTTGAGCTTGAGGTGCGGGTCGGCCTCGAGGCTGATGCGATGCTGCTGGTCGCCGGACAACGCCTGAGCATCGTTCTTGATCGACAGCAGCAACAGGTCGATGGCCAACGGCTGATTGTCCGAGGGGTAATCGGTGGACTCCAGCTTCGCCAGCAACAACAGGTCGTTGAGCAGGGTCTGCATGCGTGCACCCTGTTGCTGCATCTGCTGCAGGGCACGTAACCAGCGCGGGTTGACCGCCTCGACGTTGTCCAGCAGGGTTTCCAGATAGCCGGCAATAACCGTCAGCGGCGTGCGCAGCTCGTGGGAGACGTTGGCGACGAAATCCTTGCGCATCTGCTCCAGCTGATACAGGCGGGTAATGTCGCGCACCAGCAGCAGGTGCTCGCGGTTGCCGTAGCGGGTGATATGGAACTGCAGGCGGCGGCGGTCATTGACCGGCGAAGGAATCTCCAGCGCATCGGCGTAGTTGCCGCGTTCGAAGTACTCCTTGAAACGCGGGTCGCGCACCAGGTTGGCCAACTGTTGACCACTGTCCTGCGGCGTTTTCAGGCCCAGCAAGGTTTCGGCAGCACGGTTCCACCACTCCAGATTACCCTGGCTGTCGAGCATCACCACCGCATCCTTGAGCGCCGTCGTCGACTCCTGCACACGGTCGATCACTGCCTGCAGGCGCCCACGCGCCTTCTGGTTACGCCGTTGCAGGTGGTAGATGCTGTCGAACACCTCGCCCCACAGGCCGTAGCCATCCGGGGGCGGCTCGTCGGTTTTGTGCTCACGCAGCCATTTGTGCAGGCGCAGCAGTTGGCTGAGGGTCCAAGCGAGATGAATGGCCAGGCCACAGGCCAGCACCCAGGCGTACTCACCGGTGAGGGCACCCAACAGCAGGCAGGCACCAACCAGCAGCAACAGGCGGCGCACCACGGCGCCGCGCCAGTCTTGATTCACGATGGAGCGCATCCTTGTCAGCAGAGCGAGTACGCAGAAACGCTGCGCCAGCGCTTAACCTTTGGTGGAGAAACGATACCCAGTCCCACGCACGGTTTGCACCAGATTTTCGTAGGCCGTACCGAGCGCCTTGCGCAGGCGGCGGATATGCACATCGACGGTGCGTTCCTCGACATAGACGTTGCCACCCCAGACCTGATCGAGCAACTGGCCACGGGTATAGGCGCGCTCCTGGTGGGTCATGAAGAACTGCAGCAGACGGTATTCGGTGGGGCCCATCTCGGCCGGTTTGCCATCGATGGTGACGCGATGGCTGACCGGGTCGAGCAGCAGGCCACCCACTTCGATCGGCGCCTCGCTGTCGCTGGGGCCGGCGCGGCGCAGCACAGCCTTGAGACGGGCGACCAGTTCACGCGGCGAGAACGGCTTGGTGATGTAGTCGTCGGCGCCGACTTCCAGCCCCTGGATCTTGTTGTCCTCTTCGCCCTTGGCGGTGAGCATGATGATCGGGATATCGCTGGTCAGTTCGTCGCGCTTGAGCCTGCGCGCCAGCTCGATGCCGCTGGTGCCGGGCAGCATCCAGTCGAGCAGAATCAGATCGGGCTTGCGGTCGACGATAACGGCATGGGCCTGCTGGGTATTCTCCGCTTCCAGGCACTCGTAACCGGCCATCTCCAGGGCCACCGCGATCATCTCGCGGATCGGTGCTTCGTCATCGACGATCAGGATGTTCTTGCCAACCATGGGGCCTTAGCCTCTATTCGTTCTCTGTCTGCGCCGCATTAGATAACGGAATTATTGCAGCGATATGACAGATGCGCGGCAACCCTTAACGTAAGGCGTAGTCCAGCACGATGCCAACGAAGATCGCCAGCCCCGCCCAATGGTTGTGCAGGAAGGCGTTGAAACAGGCCATCGGCTTGCGGTTGCGGGTCTTGTGATATTCCCAGGCAAAGCAGGCGGCGGCCACCAGCAGACCGGCGTGAAACCAAATACCCAGTTCGAAACGCGCGCCGGCCAGCAGCAGGCAGAGCAGCGCCAGGCCCTGCAGGCTGGCGATGATCAGGCGGTCGGCGTCGCCGAAGAGGATGGCGGTGGATTTAACCCCGATCTTCAGGTCATCCTCGCGGTCAGCCATGGCGTAGTAGGTGTCGTAGGCCACCGTCCACAGCAGGTTGGCGATATACAGCAGCCAGGCCTCTGGCGGCAGGCTGCCGGTCTCGGCGGTGAATGCCATCGGCATACCCCAGGAGAAGGCCGCACCGAGCACCACCTGCGGGTAGAAGGTGTAACGCTTCATGAAGGGGTAGCAGGCAGCCAGGGCCAGGCCACCGAAGGACAGCCAGATGGTGGTGGCATTGGTGAACAGCACCAGCACGAAGCTCATCGCCACCAGCACGGCGAACAGCACCAGCGCCTCGCGCGGCTGGATCTTGCCACTGGCCAGCGGGCGTGCCCTGGTGCGGCTGACGTGGCCGTCGAAGTAGCGGTCGGCGTAGTCGTTGATCACGCAGCCGGCGGCGCGCATCAGGATCACGCCGAAGACGAAGATGAACAGATTCTTCACGCTCGGCACGCCTTCGGCCGCCACCCACAGCGCCCACAAGGTTGGCCACAACAGCAGATAGATGCCGATGGGCTTTTCCAGGCGCATCAGCTGAATGAAGTCCCAGGCGCGCGGGTGCAGGCGGGTGGTCGATTGCAGCAGGCGGGTGTACATCGAAGCGTCTCCGTGCAGGTTGCGCGGATTATACGGACAAGCGCGAGTGGGAGGCGCTTTAGCAGGCCGTTGAAAAACGTAGGCGAGGCAGCCAATGCAAGGCAAAAATAGGCGAAAAACGGTCGGAGTCGCGCTCGACTTTACGAGCTGTAAATGAGCATTTTGATCGGACTCGCGCACGAGCCTGTTTTTAACGCAGCAGTGGCAACGCAGATAGTTTTTCAACAGCCTGTTAGCGGCGATGCTCACTGCCACTAACGGTTCAACGCGTAGGGCGTACTCGGCTTTGGCCTCCTGCATCCATGCAGTCGTTGCGAAGCAGTACGCAATGGCCCGACAGACAACAGGTATAGCCTGGGCAAGCAATGCTATTGCGAAGGCTAGGCCTCGATACCCGCCGCCTGCCAGAAGCCCGGCAGGAACACCTCTGCTACCAGCACCCCCAATGCCCCCCGACTGAAGCACGAGCGCCGCGCCCACAGTCGCTCTGCGCGCACGTCTTGCGGCAGCCAGGCCGCCGGATAACGGCAGGCCTGCAGTTCGCCCCGGTCAAAGGCCCGGTCACTGAACAGCAGTTCACCCAGCGAGCGGCTGCCCAACTCGGCCAGATTGAGCCCGGAGCCTTCCAGCACGCTGCGCGCGGCAACGCTGCGGGCGAACACCCAGGGCTGCCCGTGCCCACGTAGGTACACCTCGCGTACCCAGCCCTGGCTGCCGTCGGCCACACCAAGCATCGCGCACTCATCGCTGCGCATGCGCTGCCAGCCTTCCTGCAGCGGCGTTACCGAAAAACCGTCGTTGGACAGAGCAGTGAGGCGACGGGTCAGCGAATCCTCGTTGAATAGCCAGTCGCGCACGCCGGCAGCCGGCTGCGGATGCAACTGGGCATTGGTCAGCCAGCGCGGCGGATGAGCGAGAGCAGCGTGAGGCACGAAGAGAATCACCACAGTTCGAAAGCGCGCGAGTCTAACACGGCGCGGCAGACGCTTAGAGACCGGGGCATGCGCTTCAAGACGTTGCGTGGGCTGGGTGGTGTGCGGCCCGGTATTGATACTGTGGTTGCGCGGCCATGCGCTCTGCTGGCGCGGAGGCTCTCAAGCACATACCCTCGGGCTATCGATCAGCAGCCGAGACGGGTCAACGATTGCTCAGGCCTGGACATCTGCGGCATCGTCCAGCCCCGGGCGAGCAGGCGCCCTGGCCACCTCCAGACGATCACGACCGCGTTGCTTGGCCTGGTAGAGCAGCTTGTCGACACTATTGAGGAAATCCAGCGGGCGATCATGGGCGCCCGGCACGATGGTGCCCACGCCGAGGCTGATGGTGAGCAGCGACGACACGGCGGAGCGCGCGTGCGCAATGCGCTGCTGACGCACCTGCTGGCGGCAGCGCTCGGCAATATGCCGGGCGGCGGCCTCATCGGTCTCCGGCAGTACCAGCACGAACTCCTCGCCACCGAAGCGGCCGACGAAATCCCGTGGCCGGCTGGCCGCGCGGCTCAGGGCCTGACCGACGTGCTTCAGGCAGTCGTCACCCTGAATGTGACCGTAATGATCGTTGTACTGCTTGAAGTGATCGATATCGAGCAGGATCAGCGACAGCGGCTGCTGAGTGCGCTGGGCATTGGCCCATTCGGTGGCCAGCACGCTGTCGAACATGCGCCGGTTGGCCACGCCGGTAAGGCCGTCCTTGTAGGAGTACTCCTCCAACTGCTTCTGCAGGGTCAGCAGCTGTTCCTCGGTCTTCTTGCGCTCGCTGATGTCGAACATGAAGCCGATCAGCGAGTCCACCTCGCCGTTGTCGTCGCGCACCACATGCACCACATCGCGAATCCATACGTAGTCACCGGCGGCGGTCAGTGCGCGGTAGTCGGCCTCATGATCGACGCCTTTCTGCGACTGCGCGATGCAGAATTGCACCACTTTCTCGCGGTCGTCCGGGTGCATGCGCGTCGCCCAGTCTTCGGCACTGACCCAACTGGCCTGCGACCAGCCCAGCAGCGTTTCGATCTGCGGGCCGATATAGGCGAAAGTCATGGTCTTCCAGTCGATCTTCCAGGGAATCGCCCGGGTCGACTCCAGAAGAGTCTTGTACACCGCCTGATCAGTTGCTGCGCTCATGTCCACTACCTCTGCCCGACTAGCGCTTGGTTATAGCGCAAAAGCAGGCGGCCGAGGAGGCAGACTGGCGAACGGCTATCAGGCCTCTTTGGCCTGCAGGCCGGCGTACAGACGGGTCAGCTCGTTGAGCTGGCGGAACAGCGAGTCGGTGCTGACGGTGATCACGGTCGGTACGAAGTCCTGCGAGGCGTGCAGGTCGATGCCCTTGAGGGTGAAGCCCCAGTGGGCGCGGGCGCGACGCTGGGTGTTGGCGATTTCCTCGTTCGGCGTGCCGCGGGCCTCCAGCTCCTTGAGGATGGTCTCGAAATCGCTCACGGCTTTGTCCAGCTTGGCGTCCAGGTCCGGCGCAGGCACACGCCAGGACTTGGCCATGTAGAGCATTCCGGCTTGGCTTCGACCCGCAGGCGATGAACAGCCCAGGTGGCGTCGACCTTGGCCAGCGCAGCCTTGATCTCGGCAGTGGGTGCGTAACCGGCCAGGGCCTTCTGGCTGGCATCGAAACGTTCGATGGTTTCCTTGAGCTGACGCTGGGCCACATCTAAACGCACGTCGGCACCGAGCATCAGGTAGTTCTTGGCCATGCGCTGGGTCAGCGAGCGCTGCAGGCCGGCCATGTTCATGGCTTCGGAATCGCTCAACTGCGCCAGGCTAGGCATGCTTACCAGCGCGGTGCAGGCGAGCAGAATGACAGACAGGTACTTCTTCAACACGTCGGTACTCCAATTCGAGGACGAGGCAATGCACCGCAGGCGAGCGCCGGCAGTGATGGGTGAACCCTTGAATGCGGGGGTTTTTATTGGAATGCGAGGGGGCAGTTTCGACGGGCGCACGGCCCAGATGCTGCGGGAAGGGCGCGATGATAGCCATTAAAACGCCATCATTCTGTGCGGACAGTCATGCTCGTCGCATACCGTATTGCTGTGTCAGGGCGGTGCACGACCCTATCAGGCCCAACCTTCAAGGCGCATGGTCGCGCGTACCAGGCGCTGCTCTTCCTGCTCGATCTCCTGCAGGTTGTCGCGAATGCTATTGATGTGGTCGCGTGCGGCGCGCTGGGCCTGTTCCGGCAGGCGCTCGATCACTGCGTGGTAGAGGCGCGAGTGCTGGCGGTCGATCTGCCGTTTCTGCGCTGGGCGGTGGTAGAGGTTGTTCACCGAGGCGAACACTGTACTGAGCATCAGGTCGGTCAGCGACTGCAGGGTGTGCACCAGCACCGGATTGTGCGAGGCCTCGCAGATGGCCAGGTGGAAGGCGTGGTCGAGGCGCGCATGCTCGCGTGGGTCCACCGGCTGCTCCTGCGTATGGGCCGCCAGCATCTCTTCGTAACGCCGGGTCAACAGCACGAAATCCGCTTCGGTGCCACGCAGGGCCGCCAGGCGCGCCGACTCCCCCTCGAGCAGGCCGCGCACTTCCAGCAGGTCGTACAGAGTACGCGGCTGCGAGTTGAACAGGTGCATCAGCGGGCTGGCATCACGCTCGCCACTGAGCTTCGCCACCCGTGAGTCGCGGCCCTGGGCGGTGTCGATAATGCCGCGACCGCGCAACACCTTGAGGCCTTCGCGCAGCGCAGAACGGGAGATGCCCAGTTTTTCGCACAGGCGCCGTTCCGACGGCAGTGGCTGGCCCACCTTGAGTACGCCGTCGACGATCAGCCGCTCGATGCGCTCGGCCACCACGTCACTCACCTGGCGTCGTGCAGCGCCCTGATTCGGTTTCATTTTCAGCACCCCACAACTGGTCGTACCAGTTTTCGCAGACACATTCTCTTGCGTTCGCAGCCAGCGCCCAGGCCATAAAGCATAAGCCTTTTGTCTGGATCGTGGTGAAAGACTGACGAAAGAAACTGGTCATACCAGCATTAGCAAAGATGGACGAAAAAATACAAACGGCCTAAACATGCAGGCCAAGGTCGCAGCATGACCGCCAATAACAACATCGTCCACGATTGAGCCTGCCATGAGCATTCTGTACGACGAGCGCGTCGACGGCGCGCTACCCAAGGTCGACAAGGCCGCCTTGCTGGCCGAGCTGCGCCAGCGCCTGCCCGACCTTGACATCCTGCATACCCAGGAAGACCTCAAGCCTTACGAGTGCGATGGCCTCTCCGCCTATCGCACCACACCCATGCTGGTGGTATTGCCCGAGCGCATCGAGCAGGTGCAGCAGTTGCTCAAGCTCTGCCACGCCCGTGGCGTGCCGGTGGTCGCACGCGGCGCCGGTACCGGCCTGTCCGGCGGCGCACTGCCGCTGGAGCAAGGCATCCTGCTGGTGATGGCGCGCTTCAACCAGATTCTCGAGATCAACCGCGAAGGTCGCTTCGCCCGGGTACAGCCCGGCGTGCGCAACCTGGCGATCTCCCAGGCCGCCGCGCCCTTCGACCTGTATTATGCCCCCGACCCGTCCTCGCAGATCGCCTGCTCCATCGGCGGCAACGTCGCCGAGAATGCTGGCGGCGTGCACTGCCTGAAGTACGGCCTGACCGTGCATAACCTGCTCAAGGTCGACATCCTCACCGTCGAAGGCGAATTCATGACCCTCGGCAGCGATGCCCTGGATGCCCCGGGCTTCGACCTGCTGGCGTTGTTCACCGGCTCCGAGGGCATGCTCGGCATCGTCACCGAGGTGACGGTCAAGCTGCTGCCCAAGCCGCAGGTGGCCAAGGTGCTGCTGGCGGCCTTCGATTCGGTGGAAAAGGCCGGTCGCGCCGTGGGTGACATCATCGCCGCCGGCATCATCCCCGGTGGCCTGGAGATGATGGATAACCTGGCCATTCGCGCCGCCGAAGACTTCATTCACGCCGGCTACCCGGTGGAGGCCGAAGCCATCCTGCTCTGCGAGCTGGACGGCGTCGAAGCCGACGTCGCCGATGACTGCGAGCGCGTGCGCGAGGTGCTGGAGAAAGCCGGTGCCACCGAAGTGCGCCAGGCGCGCGACGAGGCCGAGCGGGTGAAATTCTGGGCCGGGCGCAAGAACGCCTTCCCCGCAGTAGGGCGCATCTCGCCGGATTACTACTGCATGGACGGCACCATCCCGCGCCGCGAGCTGCCCGGCGTGCTGCGCGGCATCGCCGAACTGTCCGAGGAGTACGGCCTGCGCGTGGCCAACGTGTTCCATGCCGGCGACGGCAACATGCACCCGCTGATCCTGTTCGATGCCAACGTGCCGGGCGAGCTGGAGCGCGCCGAGGCCATCGGCGGCAAGATCCTCGAACTCTGCGTCAAGGTCGGCGGCAGCATCACCGGCGAGCACGGCGTTGGCCGCGAGAAGATCAACCAGATGTGCGCACAGTTCAACAGCGACGAGATCACCCTGTTCCACGCGGTGAAGGCGGCGTTCGACCCCAGCGGTCTGCTCAATCCGGGCAAGAACATCCCCACCCTGCACCGCTGCGCCGAGTTCGGCGCCATGCACGTGCACCACGGCCAACTGCCCTTCCCGGAACTGGAGCGTTTCTGATGTCGCATGATTTCGACGCCAGCGCCGCGCTGCTGGAACAGGTCAACCACGCGCTGAACAGCGCCACCCCGCTGCGCATCCAGGGCAGCGGCAGCAAGGCTCATCTGGGCCGCGCCACGAACGGTGAGGTACTGGATACCCGCCAGCATCGCGGGATCGTCAGCTACGACCCCACCGAACTGGTACTCACTGCCCGCGCCGGCACGCCGCTGGCCGAGATCGAGGCCGCGCTGGAGGCCAACAACCAGATGTTGCCGTGCGAGCCGCCGCACCTGGGCGACGGCGCCACCCTGGGCGGCATGGTCGCCGCCGGGCTGTCCGGCCCGCGCCGGCCCTGGGCCGGTTCGGTACGCGACCAGGTGCTCGGCACCCGGGTGATCACTGGCCAGGGCAAGCTGCTGCGCTTCGGCGGCGAGGTGATGAAGAACGTCGCCGGCTACGACCTGTCGCGCCTGATGGCCGGCAGCTTCGGCTGCCTCGGCCTGCTCGCCGAGGTGTCGATCAAGGTGCTGCCCAAACCGCGCCAGGTACTCAGCCTGCGCCTGCAAATGGACGCCCTGTATGCCCTGAACAAGCTCGCCGAATGGGGTCAGCAGCCGCTGCCGATCAGCGCCGCCAGCCACGACGGCGCGGCGCTGCACCTGCGCCTGGAGGGTGGCGAAGGCTCGGTTCAGGCCGCGCGCCAACGCCTTGGTGGCGAAGAGATCGACAACGGCTACTGGCATGAACTGCGCGAACAGCGCCTACCGTTCTTCGCTGGCGAGGGCACCCTGTGGCGCCTGTCGCTGCCGGCCAACAGTGGTCTGCTCGACCTGCCCGGTCGCCAGATGATCGACTGGGGCGGCGCGCAACGCTGGCTGATAACCGACGCCGATGGCGAGCTGATCCAGCGCGTGACGGCCAAGCTCGGCGGCCACGCCACCTGCTTCGCTGCCGGCCAGGCGCAACCTTTCCAGCCGCTGGCCGCACCGCTGCTGCGCTACCAGCGCCAGCTGAAGAACCAGCTCGACCCCCAGGGTATTTTCAACCCTGGCCGCATGTACGCCGAGGTATAAGACGTGCAGACCAATTTGAGTGAACAGGCCAAACGCCTGCCGCGCGCCGAGGAAGCCGAACGCATCTTGCGCTCCTGCGTGCACTGTGGCTTCTGTAATGCCACCTGCCCGACCTATCAGTTGCTCGGCGACGAGCTCGACGGCCCGCGCGGGCGTATCTACCTGATCAAGCAGATGCTCGAAGGCAACGAAGTCACGGCCAAGACCCAGGAGCACCTGGATCGCTGTCTGACCTGCCGCAACTGCGAGACCACCTGCCCGTCAGGCGTGCAGTACCACAACCTGCTGGATATCGGCCGCGAAGTGGTCGAGCAGGCGGTGCCGCGGCCACTGAACGAACGCCTGCTGCGTCAGGGCCTGCGCGCCGTGGTGCCACGACCGGCGCTGTTCAAGACGCTGACCCAGACTGGCCTGGCCCTGCGCCCGCTGCTGCCGGCCGCGCTCAAGGCCAAGCTGCCACGCGAAATTCGCCCGGCCAAGCCACGCCCGACGCAGCAGCACACGCGCCGCGTGTTGATGCTCGAAGGTTGCGTGCAGCCGGGGCTGTCGCCCAACACCAACGCCGCCACCGCGCGCGTGCTCGATCGTCTAGGCATCAGTGTCACGCCAATCCGCGAGGCCGGCTGCTGCGGCGCCGTCGACTATCACCTCAACGCTCAGGAGGCCGGCCTGCAACGCGCCCGGCAGAACATCGACGCCTGGTGGCCGGCCATCGAGGCCGGCACCGAAGCCATCGTGCAGACCGCCAGCGGCTGCGGCGCCTTCGTCAAGGACTACGGCCATCTGCTCGCCAGCGACCCAGCCTATGCGAGCAAGGCGGCGCGGGTCAGTGCCCTGGCCAAGGATTTGGTCGAGGTGCTGCAAAGCGAGCCACTGGAGCAGTTGCAGGTACGCGCCGAGCAGCGCCTGGCCTTCCATTGCCCCTGCACCCTGCAGCATGCACAGAAGCTCGGCGGCGCTGTTGAAGGCGTGCTGACGCGCCTCGGTTTCGGCCTCACTGCCGTGCCGGACAGCCATCTGTGCTGCGGCTCGGCCGGCACCTATTCGCTGACCCAGCCGGTGTTGTCACGCCAGCTGCGCGACAACAAGCTCAATGCCCTGGAAAGCGGCAAACCGGACGCCATCGTCACCGCCAATATCGGTTGCCAGACCCATCTGAACGGCGCCGGGCGTACGCCGGTGCGGCACTGGATCGAGATCGTCGAAGAAGCGATGGGCTGAAAGCCTGAACCCTCTCCCCCGGCCCCTCTCCCGCAAGCGGGAGAGGGGAGAAAAGCTACGAATACGAGGTATGCCATGCAACATAAAGCCGTACTCAGCCAGAACGAAGTCGCCCAGATTCTCCAGGCGGCCCGCAACGAAGCGCAGCAACAGGGCTGGGCCGTGGCCATCGCCGTGGTCGATGATGGCGGCCACCCGCTGGCCCTGGAACGCCTCGACGGCTGCGCGCCCATCGGCGCCTACATCGCCACCGAGAAGGCACGCAGCGCCGCCATCGGCCGCCGCGAAACCAAGGGCTATGAGGATATGGTCAACGGCGGTCGCACCGCCTTCGTCAGCGCGCCACTGATCACCTCGCTGGAGGGCGGTGTACCCGTGCTGGTGGACGGCCAGGTGGTGGGTGCCGTCGGCGTCTCCGGGGTCAAGGCCGAGCAGGATGCGCAGGTGGCCAAAGCAGGTATTGCGGCCCTTTAAACATGCGGCGCAGCCGCCAACTGATGCCCTTCTCCCTTCGGGAGAAGATGTCACGAAGTGACGGATGAGGGGCATTGGCGACGCAGCCGCCAGCTGATGCCCTGCTCTCTCAGGGAGAAGGTGGCACGAAGTGACAGATGAGGGCAGTGCGGCGCAAAGCCTGTAGGAGCCGCGCCTCGCGGCGAATTGTGAGCTGTAACCGCAGTAAGGCCGCAATCTTTCGCCCCGGGGCGCGGCTCCAACAACACATTGATTGACCCGCTCCACCATGGGCGGATGCAGACAGGAGAACAGAAAAATGACCGAACGCGTGCAATGTCAGCGCCTGCAGGTAGCCGCCGAGCTCAAGCAGTTCATCGAAAACGACGTGCTGCCCGGCAGCGGGATCGAGGCGGCAGCCTTCTGGAGCGGTTTCGACGCGCTGGTGCACGACCTGGCCCCGCGCAACCGCGCCCTGCTGGCCGAGCGTGACCGTCTGCAGACCGAGCTGGATAACTGGCATCGCGCCAACCCCGGCCCGATCACCGACATGGCCGCCTACCGCGCCTTCCTCGGCTCCATCGGTTACCTGCTGCCGCAGCCGGAGCAGGTTAAGGCCAGCACCGCCAACGTCGACAGCGAAATCGCCACCCAGGCTGGCCCACAGCTGGTAGTGCCGGTGATGAACGCACGCTACGCACTGAACGCTGCCAACGCCCGCTGGGGCTCGCTGTACGACGCCCTGTATGGCACCGACGCGATCAGCGAAGAGGGTGGTGCGAGCAAGGGCCCGGGCTACAACGAAGTACGCGGCGCCAAGGTGATCGCCTTCGCCCGCGCCTTCCTCGACCAGGCGGCGCCGCTGGCCAAGGGCTCGCACGCCGACGCCAGTGCCTATGCCGTGGTCGCCGGCCAGTTGCAGGTGACCCTGAGCAGCGGCGCGCAGACCTCCCTGGCGCAACCGGAGAAGTTCGTCGGCTACCAAGGTGAGGCCGCCACGCCGAGCGCGGTGCTGCTGAAAAACAACGGTTTGCACTTCGAGATTCAGATCGACGCCAGCAGCCCCATTGGCAGCACCGACGCCGCCGGCGTGAAAGACGTGCTGATGGAAGCGGCGCTGTCGACCATCATGGACTGCGAGGACTCCGTGGCAGCCGTCGACGCCGCCGACAAGGTGGTGGTCTACCGCAACTGGCTGGGCCTGATGAAGGGCGATCTGGTCGAGGAACTGGAAAAAGGCGGCAAGCGCATCACCCGCCGCCTCAACCCGGATCGCACCTACACCGCCGCCAATGGCAGCGAACTGACCCTGCATGGCCGCTCGCTGCTGTTCGTGCGCAACGTCGGCCACCTGATGAGCAACCCGGCGATCCTCGATGGTGAAGGCCATGAGATTCCCGAGGGCATCCTCGATGCGGTGGTCACCAGCCTAATCGCCCTGCACGACCTGCAGCGTCGCGGCAACTCGCGTACCGGCAGCGTCTATATCGTCAAGCCGAAGATGCACGGCCCGTTCGAAGTGGCCTTCGCCAACGAGCTGTTCGGTCGCGTCGAACAGCTGCTGGGCATGCCGGCCAACACCCTGAAGATGGGCATCATGGACGAGGAGCGACGCACCAGCGTCAACCTCAAGGCGTGCATCGAGGCGGCCAGCGCGCGCGTGGCCTTCATCAACACTGGCTTCCTCGACCGCACCGGCGACGAGATACACAGCGCCATGGAAGCCGGCGCGATGCTGCGCAAGGGCGACATGAAATCCAGCGCCTGGATCCAGGCCTACGAACGCAACAACGTGCTGGTCGGCCTGGCCTGCGGCCTGCGTGGCAAGGCGCAGATCGGCAAGGGCATGTGGGCCATGCCGGACCTGATGGCAGCCATGCTCGAGCAGAAGATCGGCCACCCGAAAGCCGGTGCCAACACCGCCTGGGTACCGTCGCCGACCGCGGCCGTGCTGCACGCCCTGCACTACCACCAGGTGGATGTGCAGGCGGTGCAGAGCGAGCTGGAACTGATCGACCTGGCCAGCCAGCGCGACAGCCTGCTGAACGATCTGCTCAGCGTGCCGGTCAGTGCCGACCGCCCATGGAGCGCCAGCGACATCCAGCAGGAGCTGGACAACAACTGCCAGGGCATCCTCGGTTACGTGGTGCGCTGGGTCGAGCAGGGCGTCGGCTGTTCCAAGGTGCCGGATATCCACAACGTCGGCCTGATGGAAGACCGCGCCACCCTGCGCATCTCCGCCCAGCACATCGCCAACTGGCTGCACCACGGCGTGGTCAGCGAGGCTCAGGTGCGCGAGACCCTGCAGCGCATGGCGCAGGTGGTCGACGGGCAGAATGCCGGCGATCCGGCCTACCGCCCGATGGCACCGAACTTCGAGCAGTCCCATGCCTTCCGCGCCGCCAGCGACCTGGTATTCAAGGGCCGCGAGCAGCCGTCCGGCTATACCGAGCCGCTGCTGCATGCCTGGCGTTTGCGCTTCAAAGAAGAGGTCTGAGCAGCCCACCGATCATGTAGAAGCGGCGCCCCGCCGCGGAGCTGGAGAAAAGCTTCGCCCCGGGGCGGGGCTCCTACACAGGGGGTTAACAACCGTGGATGGCTCTTGACGCCTCCACTGAGCAGTAACAAGCCCTGACGGTTTCTGACCGTCGGGGCTTTCGAGCATGAGCGCGGCGATGGGTGATCCCCGCCGTCGCGGCTCGCGGAAAGGCCGGCGCCGTGGTGCCCGACTCTTCCAGATGCGTGGCGCCGGGTATCCCCGGAAAACTGTGGTTCACAAAAAAAAGAAGGAACCAACCCATGAGTCAAACGCTGCTGTCCATCCTGGCCTTCGTGCCACTGATACTGGCGGGGGTACTGCTGATCGGCTTTCGCTGGCCAGCCAAGTACGCGATGCCGCTGGTGTTCGTCCTCACCGCCCTGATCGGCCTATTGGCCTGGGACATGTCCCTCAACCGGGTCATCGCCTCCAGTCTGCAGGGGCTGATCCTCACCGCCTCGATCCTGTGGATCATCTTCGGCGCCATCCTCCTGCTCAACACCCTCAAGCATTCCGGTGGCATCGCGGCGATTCGCCGGGGCTTCTCCAACATCAGCCCTGATCGCCGCGTGCAGGCGCTGATCGTCGCCTGGCTGTTCGGCTGCTTCATCGAGGGCGCGTCCGGTTTCGGCACCCCGGCCGCCGTGGCCGCGCCGCTGCTGGTAGCCCTGGGCTTCCCGGCCCTGGCCGCGGTGGTACTGGGGATGATGGTGCAGTCCACCCCGGTGTCCTTCGGTGCGGTGGGTACGCCGATCCTGGTGGGCGTCGGCGCCGGCCTGGACAGAACCGGCATTACCGAGCAACTGGTGGCCACCGGCAGCACCTGGGAAACCTTCTTCCACCTGATCTATTCGCGGGTGGCCATCACCCACGGCCTGATCGGCCTGCTGATGCCGCTGATCATGGTGATGATCATGACGCGCTTCTTCGGCCGCAATCAGAGCTGGAAGGAAGGCCTGGCAGTGGCGCCGTTCGCCATCTTCACCGCCTTCGCCTTCTCCCTGCCGTACATGGCCGCCGGCGTGTTCCTCGGCCCGGAGTTCCCTTCGATGATCGGCGCCCTGGTCGGCCTGGCCATCGTAGTGCCGGCGGCCAAGGCCGGCTTCCTGCTGCCCAAGGACACCTGGGACTTCGCCGATGCCAAGGACTGGCCATCCGAGTGGATGGGCATGATCGAAATGAAACTGGAAGAGGTGGCCGGCAAGGCACCGATTTCGGTGCCCATGGCGTGGGCGCCCTACCTGCTGCTGGCGGTGTTTCTGGTCATCTCGCGGACCTTCCCGCAAGTGAAAGCGGCGCTGATGAGCCTGAGCTTCGGCTGGAAGGACATCCTCGGCGAGACCGGCGTGTCCGGCACCATCGAGCCGCTGTACCTGCCGGGGGGCATCCTGTGCATGGTGGTGCTGGTGACCTTCTTCCTGCATCGCATGCGCCTGTCCGAGCTCAAGGCGGCAGTGGGCGAGTCGAGCAAGACCCTGCTCGGCGCCGGCTTCGTGCTGATCTTCACCATTCCCATGGTGCGCATCCTGATCAACTCGGGGGTCAACGGCGCCGACCTGGTGTCGATGCCGGTGGCCATGGCGCAACTGGTGGCCGATAGCGTCGGCGGCGTGTATCCGTTCTTCGCCCCGGCGGTCGGCGCCCTGGGCGCCTTCATCGCCGGCTCCAACACCGTGTCCAACCTGATGCTGTCGCAGTTCCAGCTCAATGCTGCCGAGCTGATCGGCGTGTCCGGGGCGATGATGGTGGCCGTGCAGTCGGTCGGTGCGGCGGCGGGCAATATGATCGCCATCCACAACGTGGTAGCGGCCTCAGCGACCGTTGGGCTGCTCGGACGCGAAGGCATCACCCTGCGCAAGACCATCCTGCCGACGCTCTACTACCTCACTGCAGCCGGCCTGATCGCGCTGGTGGCGATGTACGGCATGGCGCTGACCGACCCGCTGATGGCCGCTCGCTGACTGATGACGGGCCGTGCACTGCGCGGCCCGACTTTGGTTGGTCCCTGGCTGGTGGCGAATGCCACCGGCCGACTTGGCGCGTCAGTACAATTGCGGTAGCTTGCGTCGCGCAACGCCGTGAGATTGGCCTGAGGTTTTTATGAAAAAGTGGCAATGCGTGGTCTGTGGACTGATTTACGACGAGAGCCAGGGCTGGCCGGATGACGGCATCGCTCCCGGCACCCGCTGGGAAGACGTGCCGGAAGACTGGCTATGCCCTGACTGCGGCGTCGGCAAGATGGATTTCGAGATGATCGAAATCGGCTGATCACGCCTGGTTTTCACAAAACGGCGACCCTCGGGTTAATGCCAGTCAGTTAAGCCGTTGCACTCGATCTTTGTAGGAGCCGGCTTGCCGGCGATCCGCCATAAAAAGCATCGCCAGCAAGCTGGCTCCTACGAAAAGCGCCCTTCTACTGCAAGTAGGAGGGGGTGGTGACTAACTTATCTGATCAGCATTAACCCTCGGGTCGCCGTTTTTTGCTTGATATTCTGCCGCCAGACTATTCGCCGCCGACGGCGAAGTTCGGCAGGCTGTTGACCGGCTGACGGAAGTTGAAGGGAATGGACTCGACGGCCAGACCGACGTTGCGCTGCACCACGAAATGCAGGTGCGGGCCGGTGCTGTTGCCGGTGTTGCCGGAGCGCGCCAACAGGCTGCCGGTTTCCACCCGCTGACCTTCACGCACGCTGACCGAGCCCTTCATCAGGTGCAGGTAAACGCCCATGGTGCCGTCGTCATGCAGGATGCGCACGAAGTTGCCGGCCGGGTTGTTGCCGCGACCGCTCTGCTGGTTCTCGGTCTTGACCACCACACCACCGCGCGCGGCGACGATGGGCGTGCCCTCGGGCATGGCGATGTCCACTGCATAGCGTCCCTTGGGCGTGAAATGGCTGTAGGTGCCGTTGGCACCCTGGGTCTGGCGGAACGGCCCACCCCGCCAGGGCAGTGGATAGCGGTGAATGCTCGGCTGCAGGCGCGGATCACCGAGGGCGTAGCGTAACCTGGGTGTGTAGCGCAGTGGTTTGCTGGCATCCTGCGCGGTCAGGGTAGCCAGGCGGATATTGCTGCGCGGCGGCAACACCCAGCGAATCGGCTTGTCCGGCGCGCCGATGGCATTTTCCACCTGTTCGAGCTTCAGCTCGATTTCCACCGGGGCATAAAGGTCGTTGCGAATCAGCAGGGTCTCGCCGGCTTCGTGCTTCCTGGTTTCCAGTTTCACCTGGTTGTCCAGGCGCTCGACCATGCGGTCGTTGAACACGAACACCTGCGCGCCAGGCGCAGCCTGGTCGCTGTAGGTGACGACACCGTTCTGGTCGACATATTTGTAGATGGTCAGTGCAGTGGCCTGACCGCACAGGGCCAGCAAACTGCAGAGAATGATCAGACGCCCTAGCATAACGATTCGGATCTTATGGCTATTGGATATCCAGGTCGCCAAGACTAGCAGCGCTACCCAGACGGTGCGAGGCGTTGACCGTCAGGCTGTGAAGCGGCGCACCGCCGCTGGTCGGCCAGCCTTGAGCGGCGCGCGGCATCGTTCAGGCGCCGGGGCTGAAATGCTTCTGCGCGGTGCCACGGGCGATCAGCCGCGACAGGTAGTCGAGCTTCTGTGGATCGCGGTCGACGAAGCGGAAGGTCAGTTGCAGCCATTCACTGTCGGGCTTGGGTTCGAACGCTGCCACGGCATGCAGGTAACCATTGAGACGTGCGGTTTCCGCCGCCTCACCCTGCTCCAGATCGAGCACGGCGCTCTCCAGCACCTGCGGCAGCTGTTCGGTGCGCTTGACCACCAGCAACGCTTCCTTGAGACTCAGCGCCTTGATCGCGCAGGCCATGGTGCCGTCTGGCAGACGTAACTGGCCCTGGCCACGGCCGCTGGGCGGGGCTTTAGCAGGTGCAGCGGCGGGTTTGGCGAACGTCGCAGCCGCGACAGGCGCTGCCACAGGCTTGACCACTTCAGCCTTGCCACCGGTGAGTGCGGCCAGCGAGTCGTTGGCAAAACCACCGCTGCTGAGCATCTTCGGCGGCGCACTGGACATCAGCGCCTGCAGCTTGCCGGCGCGCTGCAGTGCCTTCTTGACCTTGGTCACCAGTTGCTCGTTGGAGAAGGGCTTGCCGATGTAGTCGGAGACACCCGCCTGGATCGCCTGCACCACGTTCTCCTTGTCACCGCGGCTGGTGACCATGATGAAGGGCGTGGTTTTCAGGTTGTCCTGCTCGCGGCACCAGGTCAGCAGCTCGAGGCCGGACAGCTCCGGCATTTCCCAATCGCAAAGAATCAGGTCGACCGCCTGGCGGCTCAACATCTGCTGCGCCTTGCGGCCGTTGACCGCTTCCTCGATCTGTACGCCGGGGAAGTGATCACGCAGCCCTTTCTTGACCAGATCACGAATGAAGGTCGCGTCATCCACCACCAGCACACTGACTTTGCTCATCGGTTACTCCTGTACGAATACGTACAAGCATAGTCATGGCCAATGGCCTAAGGCCAAAGGAAAACGTCGGACGGATAACAAATCACGCAAACGAAACGGCCCGGGAAAGCCCGGGCCGTCGGCATCAAGCAGGCATCAGTCCTTGGACTTGCCCTCGACCTCTTCACGCATGCGAGTCAGGCCGATGTGGCGCACATCGGTGCCACGCACCAGATAGATCACCAGTTCGGCGATGTTGCGCGCATGATCGCCGATACGCTCAAGCGAGCGCAGCACCCAGATCACGTTGAGCACGCGGGAGATCGAGCGTGGATCTTCCATCATGTAGGTGACCAGCTCGCGCAGTGCGGTCTTGTATTCGCGGTCGACGGTTTTGTCGTACTGCGCAACCGACAACGCCAGGTCGGCATCGAAACGGGCGAAGGCGTCCAGCGCCTCCTGCACCATCTTGCGTACCTGATCGCCGATGTGACGAACCTCGACGTAGCCCTTGGGCGACTCACCCTCTTCCGTAAGGAGGATGGCGCGCTTGGCGATCTTGGTCGACTCGTCGCCGATACGCTCGAGGTCGATCACCGACTTGGAGATGCTGATGATCAGGCGCAGGTCGGAGGCCGCCGGCTGGCGACGGGCGAGAATGCGCACGCATTCCTCGTCGATGTTGCGCTCCATCTGGTTGATCTGGTCATCGATCTCACGCACCTGCTGGGCCAGGCCGGAGTCGGCCTCGATCAGCGCGGTAACGGCGTCGTTGACCTGTTTTTCCACCAGGCCGCCCATGGCCAGCAGGTGGCTGCGCACTTCCTCCAGTTCGGCGTTGAACTGCTGGGAGATGTGCTGGGTAAGGTTGTCTTTGTTCATCATGTTTCGCTCCGCGAAAGTCCGGGTAGGGTGCGCCGTGCGCACCACAGGGCAGCTGCAACCGGTGCGCACAGCGCACCCTACGGGGCCAAATCAACCATAGCGACCGGTGATGTAGTCCTCGGTCTGCTTCTTATCCGGGTTGGTGAACAGCGTGTCGGTGTCGCCGAACTCGATCAGCTTGCCCATGTACATGAACGCGGTGTAGTCGGAAACGCGCGCCGCCTGCTGCATGTTGTGGGTGACGATGACGATGGTGTACTTGCTCTTGAGCTCGTAGATCAGCTCTTCGACCTTCAGCGTGGAGATCGGGTCGAGCGCCGAGCAGGGTTCGTCGAGCAGCAGCACTTCCGGCTGCACGGCGACGGTACGGGCGATCACCAGACGCTGCTGCTGACCGCCGGACAGGCCGAGTGCCGAGTCATGCAGGCGGTCCTTGACCTCATCCCACAGTGCCGCGCTCTTCAGCGCCCACTCCACCGCCTCGTCGAGCACGCGCTTGCTGTTGATGCCCTGGATGCGCAGGCCGTACACCACGTTCTCGTAGATGCTCTTGGGGAAGGGGTTGGGCTTCTGGAACACCATGCCGACGCGGCGACGCAGCTCGGCCACGTCCTCGCCCTTGCGGTAGATGTTGCGCCCGTCGATGTTGATCTCGCCTTCCACGCGGCAACCGTCGACCAGGTCATTCATGCGGTTGAAGGTACGCAGCAGGGTCGACTTGCCGCAGCCGGACGGCCCGATGAAGGCGGTCACACGCTGCTTGGGGATATCCATCTTGACGTCGAACAGCGCCTGCTTCTGGCCGTAGTACAGGTTCAGGCCCGGTACGGCGATGGCCGTGGTCTCGTTGGCCAGGCTCAGGCTCTGCTTGTCACGGCCGAGGGCGGCCAGATCGATACCGTGGGTATGGGTTTCGTGTTGCATGAACTCACTCCGTTCGTAGCTACAAGCTGCAAGCTGCGCACCGGCGGTGCGCGACTCGTAGCTGCGTTAGTGATCCAGCGCCTTGTACTTCTCGCGCAGGTGGTTACGGATATAGACCGCGGTCAGGTTGAGCAGGGCGATGACGATCACCAGCAGCAGCGCCGTGGCGTACACCAGCGGGCGCGCAGCCTCGACGTTGGGGCTCTGGAAGCCGACGTCGTAGATGTGGAAGCCCAGGTGCATGATCTTCTGATCGAGGTGCAGGTACGGGTAGTTGCCGTTGAGCGGCAGGGTCGGCGCCAGCTTCACCACACCCACCAGCATCAGCGGCGCCACCTCGCCGGCGGCGCGCGCCACGGCGAGGATCAGGCCGGTCATCATCGCCGGGCTGGCCATCGGGATCACTACCTTCCACAGCGTCTCGGCCTTGGTCGCGCCAAGCGCCAGCGAGCCTTCACGCACCGCACGGGGAATCCGCGCCAGGCCTTCCTCGGTGGCAACGATGACCACCGGCAGGGTCAGGATCGCCAGGGTCAGCGAGGCCCACATCAGACCCGGCGTACCGAAGGTCGGCGCCGGTGCGGACTCGGGGAAGAACAGCTGGTCGATCGAGCCGCCCAGCACGTAGACGAAGAAGCCCAGGCCGAACACGCCGTAGACGATCGACGGTACGCCGGCGAGATTGTTCACCGCAATGCGGATGACCCGGGTCAGAGCGCCCTGGTGCGCGTATTCACGCAGGTAGACCGCCGCAATCACGCCGAACGGGGTGACGATCACCGCCATCAGCATGACCATCAGCACGGTGCCGAAGATGGCCGGGAAGATCCCGCCTTCGGTGTTGGCCTCACGCGGCTCGTCGCTGACGAACTCCCACAGCTTCATGGCGTAGAAGCCGAGCTTGTCGACGGTGCTCATGGCGTTCGGGCGGAAGGCGCGGACGATCTTGCCCAGGGCGATCTCGGTCTGCCGGCCATCGCTGGCGCTGAGGGTCACGCTGTCGCGGTTGATCTGCTGGGTCAGCGCCACCATGCGCTCTTCGAGCACCTTGTACTCGGCGTTCAGCGCATCGCGGCGCGCGTCCATATCGGCCTGCGCGGCGGCGTCCAGCTTGCCCTGCAGCTGCAGCTTGCGACCTTCCAGGCGGATGCGCTCCAGGCCATGGTTGATACGGCCGATGTCGCGCTTCTCCAGGCGCACCAGCTGGGCATGCAGGTCCTCGACACGATCCAGACGCTCCTGCAGCGCCGGCCAGGCGGCGTCGCCCTCGGCGACGATCTGCCCGCTTTCCTTGACGTTGACCAGGTTGCCGTAGAAGTTGCCCCACTCGCGGCGCTCCAGCACGGTGATGCCGGCCGGCTTGCGCGGGTTGCTCAGCCATTCGCCGACCACCCAGGTGAAGTCGGCGCCGAACAATTCGCGGTTACCCACTTTCATCAGCTCGCGGGTCATGAATTCGCCACCTTCCGCAGCGACCGGCAGGCCGGCTGCAGCGAGACGGGCGCGCGGCACTTCCTCGACCTGCACCACCTCACCCAGCATCACCCGGGCTTCCTGACCAGGCACCTGGTAGTCGGCTTCGAGAATATCCGCCGGCCAGAAATGGCCCAGACCGCGGGTGGCGATCACCGCCAGCAGACCGAGGGTCATGATGATGGCGATGGCCACCGCGCCACCGCTCATCCATACGCCCGGGGCGCCGCTCTTGTACCAGGATTTCAGGTTGTTCTGTTTCACGGCATCACACCTTGAATGAAATCATTCTTTACCTCCCCTTTCCCGCTTGCGGGAGAGGGGCCGGGGGAGAGGGTTGCGGCGTTGTTCGCACTTCCCTCACCCGCCCTGCGGGCACCCTCGGCTTGGGCATCCTGCGTCGCTCTAACTCCTGCATCCTTGCAGTCGTCTCCCATGAATGGGAGAGGGGCATCAGTTGGCCTGCTGCGCAGGCATGTTTTACAGACTCGAATATCGGGTGCGCAGACGCTGACGGATCAGTTCGGCCAGGGTGTTCATCACGAAAGTGAACAGCAGCAGTACCAACGCCGCCAGGAACAGCACGCGGTAATGAGTGCCGCCGACTTCCGACTCGGGCATTTCCACGGCGACGTTGGCCGCCAGGGTGCGCATGCCTTCGAAGATGTTGATGTCCATGATCGGCGTGTTGCCGGTGGCCATCAGTACGATCATGGTCTCGCCCACCGCGCGGCCCATGCCGATCATCAGCGCCGAGAAGATGCCCGGGCTGGCGGTGAGAATCACCACGCGGGTCAGGGTCTGCCAGGGCGTCGCACCGAGGGCCAGGGAGCCGAAAGTCAGGCTCTTGGGCACGCTGAACACGGCGTCTTCGGCGATGGAGTAGATGTTCGGGATCACCGCGAAGCCCATCGCCAGGCCCACCACCAGGGCGTTGCGCTGATCGAAGGGAATCCCCAGCTCATTGGTCAGCCACAGGCGCATATTGCCGCCGAACAGCCAGTTTTCCAGATGACCACTGACGGCGATGGAGAACCAACCCACGGCAATCACGACCGGAATCAGCAGCGCCGCTTCCCAACCTTCGGGTACACGATGCCGGATGGCGTCAGGCAGCCTGGTCCAGACATAACCGAACAGCAGGATGCCCACCGGCGTCAGCAGCAGCAGGCTGAAGATGCCGGGCAGGTGGTTTTCCAGAAACGGCGCGAGGAACAGGCCGGCGAAGAAACCGAGAATCACCGTCGGCAATGCTTCCATCAGCTCGATCACCGGCTTGACCTTGGTGCGCATGCGCGGCGCCATGAAGTACGCGGTGTAGATGGCGGCAGCAATGGCCAGCGGGGCAGCCAGAAGCATGGCGTAGAACGCCGCCTTGAGCGTGCCGAAGGCCAGCGGCGAAAGGCTCAGCTTTGGCTCGAAATCGGTGTTGGCCGAGGTCGACTGCCAAACGTAGTCAGGCTCCGGGTAGCTTTCGTACCAGACCTTGCCCCACAGCGCACTCCAGGAAATTTCCGGGTGTGGGTTATCCACCACGAAGCGCTGCAGCTTGCCGTCCGACTCGACCAGCACCCGGCTGGCGCGTGGCGACAGTGCGGCAACGGCGCTGCCGTCTGCGACCTGCTCCTTGAGCAGAGTGCGGTGCGCCGTGCTGTGGAAAATGCCCAGGCGACCGTCGGCATCCAGGGCCATGAAGCCCTTGCGACGCTCCTCGGGGAGGATCTGGGTGATCGCGCTGTCGCCCAGCTGGAAGCTGCGGATCGACTGGAAGGTGGACTTGCCGTCCTGATCGCGCACCATGAACCACTGCTGGATACCACCCTTGGCGTCACCGATCATGATCGAGATGCCGCCGAGCAGGCTGGTAGCGCTGGTCACACGGTTGGACGCATCCTTGAGCAGCTCGTAACGACCATTGAGGCTGCGCTTGCGCAGGTCGAAGACGTCGGCACTGGAGTCGCCATTGAACACGTACAGCCACATCTGCCGGGGGTCGATAAGCAGTTGGCTGACCGGCTCGCCGATCTGCGGCAGGTTGATGCGCTGCTCGCTGACGCTCACCTCGCCGGTGAACAGGTTTTCCTCACGGCTCAGGCTGATCAGATGCAGCTCGTTGTTGGTGGAGCCGGCCAGCATCAGCGTACCGCTGTTGAGATTGAGCGCCACATGCTCCAGCGGACGCCCCTGCGGGTCCAGTTCGATCGGCGCCTCGCCATAGGGGAAGTCGATCTGCGGCGCGATGGTACGCACGTTGTCCGGATAGGTGATCTTGTAGTTGTGCTGCAGGATCAGCGCCTGGCCGTTGGACAGCCCCAATACCACGCGGCGCGTACCCGGCTGGTCCTGACCGACGGAGGCGACGGTCACACCTTGCGGCAGCGGCAACTGCAGACGCTGCAGGGCCTCGCCATTCTTGAGTGCGAAGAACTGCACGGCACCGGAAGCATCCAGACGCATGGCGACCTGGTTCTGCTCTTCCATCGCCAGCAGCAGCGGCGCTTGCGCCTCGGCCAGCCAGGCCGGCTGTTGCGCCTGGCGCGCCGTCAACTCGGCGCCCTGGAACATCGGCAGCACCACATGGGCCAGGTAGAAGAAGATCAGGGTGATGGCACCGAGCACCGCCAGCCCACCGATGGAGACGTACCAGCGTGCCAGACGATCCTTCAGGGCACGCATACGGCGCTTGCGTTGCAGGGCGGGCGTATTGAAGTCGATCCCCAGGGGATTCTGTGATCGGTTCACGGATTCTTTTGCCAAGTCGTTCATGCGAGAAGTCTCTGCGCGGGCTCAAGGCAGCGCATAGGGCTGTCCAGGCTTGTCAATCTAGCGAGCTTGTATGACGGAAAGGTTACAGTCGCCTAACATGACGAAGCCCACCACTCTCTGGAGTGGTGGGCGCTATCGACCGTCAGATGCGAATCAGCCGGCCGACATCGTCAGGCGCTGTAATTACAGGCCCAGTTCCTTCATGGTCTTCTCGACCACTTTCGACGGCAGCGGGATGTAACCATCCTTCATCACGACATCCTGGCCCTGCTTGGACAGCACCAGCTTGATGAACTCGGCATCCAGCGGGCTCAGCGGCTGGTTCGGCGCCTTGTTGACGTAGACGTAGAAGAAGCGAGCCAGCGGGAACTTGCCAGCCAGAGCGTTCTCTTCCGAAGCTTCGAAGGCTTCACCACCCTTCTTCGACAGCGGAACGGCGCGCACGCTGGAAGTGCGGTAGCCGATACCCGAGTAGCCGATGGCGTTCAGGGTGCTGGAAATCGATTGCACCACGGAAGCCGAACCTGGCTGCTCGTTGACGTTGGCTTTGAAGTCGCCTTTGCACAGGGCTTCTTCCTTGAAGTAACCGTAGGTGCCGGATACCGAGTTACGACCGAACAGCTGCAGCGGCTTGTTTGCCCACTCGCCGGTCAGACCGAGGTCACCCCAGGTCTTGATGTCCTTGTCGTAACCGCACAGACGGGTGCTGGAGAAGATGGCATCGACCTGCTCGATCGACAGCGACTTGATCGGGTTGTCCTTGTGCACGAACACGGCCAGGGCGTCGATGGCAACCGGAACGGCGGTCGGCTTGTAGCCGTACTTCTCTTCGAAGGCCTGGATTTCGCTGTCCTTCATCGGACGGCTCATCGGCCCCATGTTGGCGGTGCCTTCGGTCAGAGCGGGTGGCGCAGTGGAGGAACCGGCGGCCTGGATCTGGATGTTGACGTTGGGGTAGTTCTTCTTGAACTCTTCTGCCCACAGGGTCATCAGGTTGGCCAGCGAGTCGGAACCGACGCTGGACAGGTTGCCCGATACACCGGAAGTCTTTTCATAGGTCGGCAGAGCCGGGTCGACGGCGGCTACAGCAGATACGGCGCTAACGCCAGCGGCGGCGAAAGTCAGGGCCGCCATCAAACGCTTCAGTTTCATGCCTTGCTCCTAGCAGGATGGTGTTGTGTTGGATGGAACGGGCCCAAGTATCTGCAGGCCACGTGAACACTCTATGAAACGAATGTGACAGTTAAATGAACGTCGACAGGTTCGAGGGCGGCAGAGAGAAAGCACTTCGGATGGTCTGGGAGAAGTGTGAGTGATACCGGACTGGCAAGTTTGTGTGCGTATTGCTCACAGACTTAGCACTATCCGACCTTATTCCAGTTCCCGAACGCTTCGGGTAGATCTCTCCAGGGACATCCCGTGCGCATGCGGTACAGCATGCCCTCCACGGTCATTCGTAGATCACGCTTGTTGTAGATGGCCTTGTGCAGCAGAATTTTCCGCAGCTTCGACCAATGCTCATCACTGAGCAATAATCGGGGCATTGCAAACTCGTATCGATGTTGAATCAGAGCTTCAACGATACGAGTTTGCTCTTATATATCAAATGATTAGCGCGAAACGGCAACAGCCCCTAGCGCAGCACCATGCTGAGCAGATGATCGGCTATCAGGCGGACCGATAGTACTTGCCGCACTCGGCTTCAGGCGTGAGGCTCAGGGAAAACACCAGCCGAGGAACGTGCATGCCCAGCATCAACCCCAACCGCGAGGATCTGCTGGCGTTCGCCGAGCGCATGCCCAGCGATACACCGATCCTGATGCTCAATCTGCTGCGCTTCAACAGCCAAGCTGCGTACGACACAGGCAGCCTCCATGCGCCATGCAGCGGGCGCGAAGCCTATGCGCGCTACAGCCGCACCGCGCTGAGCAAGGTCCGTGGGGTGGGTGGTGAGGTGCAGGTGATGGCAGACGTCCACCTGGCTTTGATCGCACCGAAGCAAGAGCAGTGGGATCTGCTTCTGCTGGTGCGCTATCCCTCGTCAGCAGCCTTTTTGAGCATGCTCGCGGACCCCGAATACCAGGCCGCCACCGTTCATCGCAGCGCAGCGCTGGCCGACTCTCGGCTGATCGGCACGACGCCTAGCTGAGCTCTATCCTGCCGCCTGCAGATTGAGCACCAGTAACCGCGCTGCAGTTTCGGCGTCCGGCTGGCCGTCGTAGTTGGCCGGGCGATACTTCATCTGAAAGGCGGCGATGACGTTGCGTGTCGCTTCGTCCAGCTCGCCATGCTGCGGCACCGTGTAGCCCTGCTGCGCCAATTGCTCCTGGAACCACTGCACGCTGGGCAGGCTGGTGCTGAACAACGCCTGTTGGCGCGCTACGGCATCCTCGTTCGGCCAGGGGACCAGCCCTTCGTCGGCCAGACGCTTCCAGGGGAACAGCGGGCCCGGATCGACCTTGCGCTGCGGCGCCACATCACTGTGCGCGATGATCGAACCCAACGGCAGTTGGTGGCGCTGGACGATGTCCTTGAGCAGCACGATCAGGGTATCGATCTGCTGCGGCGAGAACGGCTGCCAGTAACGCCCGGCCGGCGTCTGGTAGTAGCCCTGGTTGACCAGCTCGATGCCGATCGTGGTGCTATTGAGCCAGGTGCGGCCCTTCCACTCACTGACGCCGACATGCCAGGCGCGACGGTTCTCATCGACCAGACGATAGACGGTCGGCGGTGCATCGCCGATCAGGTAGTGGCTGCTCACCTCGGTCTGCGTCAGCAGCTCGAGCGAACGCTGCAGATCAGCGGAGGTGTAATGCAGCACGACGTACTGCACGCGGCTGTTCTGGCCCGTCGCGGTGTGGCTGTCATCGATACGCAAGCCAGCGCTACAACCGGCAAGCAGAACGAGGGCAAGGGCAAGGCAAAGAGATTTCATGCGTGACCGAATACGCTCTTCAGGTTATCCAGCAGCATGTCGACGCTGAGCATGATCAGCAGCATGCCCATCAATCGTTCCACCGCCATCAACCCGCGGTTACCGAGAAAACGCTGCAGGAATGACGCCTGCAACAGGATGAATGCCGTCGCCGCCCAGGCCAGGATCAGCGCCAGGTAAAGTTCCCAGAGCGGTCCGGTGTGGGTGTTGCGCAGGGTCATCAGCACCGCCAGGGCCGAAGGCCCGGCGACCGCCGGTGTAGCCAGCGGCACCAGTATCGGCTCACCGTCCGGTACATCACCGAGCAGGCCTTGCGGGCTGGGGAAAATCAGGCGCATGGCGATGACGAACAGGATGATAGCGCCGGCAATCGCCGTTGCCTCGCGTGACAGCCCGAGGCTGCTGAGGAATTTGTCACCAAAGGTGAGGAACAGCAGCAGCAGGGCAAGGGCGAACAGCAGCTCGCGCGCGGCGATCCACAGGCGGCGACGCGGCTCGACGTTCTTCAGCGCGGCGATGTAGATGGCGATATTGCCAAATGGGTCGGTGACCAAAAAGATCAGCACGGCGATGCTGAAAATGTCCATGGGTATCTCCGCTGGCAGGTGGACATAGTCTAGAGCCTGCGGGGGTCACCTCGCGAGTCGCACGCGTATGGGACTCGGCATTTTCAGCCGGCGTGAAATCTTAATGACCGAAAACGCAGCGACGGTCATGGGAACGACCTGAGCGCGCAGGGGAGTTGATGGCGAACCGCAGCCGGGCGCTCAGGCCTGTTCGATGCGGTTACGCCCAGCGCCCTTGGCGCGATACAGCGCCTGATCGGCACGTTCGAAGGCCGCTTCGGGCGTTTCGCCATCGCGAAACTCGGCGATACCGGCAGAAAGGGTAATGGTCACCGGCTCGCCCTTGAAATGGAACGGGCAGGCCTCGATTGCCGCGCGCAGGGTTTCCAGCAGTTGCACGCCACCCGCCAATGGCGTTGCCGGAATCAGCAGAACGAACTCCTCGCCACCGAAGCGGGCCATGAAGTCGGTCTTGCGCAAACGCTTGCTGAGCTCGCCGGCGATGATCTTCAGCACCCGATCACCGGCCAGGTGACCATAGCCATCGTTGATGCGCTTGAAGTGATCGATATCCAGCGCCGCCAGCAGCAACTGCCCGCCATAGCGCTGGCGCCGAGCAACTTCCAGCTCCAGCCGCTCGATCCAGGCCGCACGGTTGGGCAGCCCGGTAAGCGGGTCGAGCAAGGATTTATGCCGCTGCTCCTCAATATGCTCGCGGAACTGCTGCGCCTCCTGCGCCATCTCGGCGACACGCCTGACCAGCCCCTGCAGACGCTCGGCCACCTCTGCTTCACTGCTGTCGCGCTGGCGCTGATGATTGCTGACACTCTGCAACAGGCCTTCCAGACGCTGCTCCAGCGCCTGTTTGAGGGATTCCAGATCGGATGCTTCCTGCACGCTGCTTTGCAGGTCACTGACCTGATCACGCAGTTGCTGGTTGAAGCTGCGCGTACTTTCCAGCGATGCGCTGTAACCCTCGCTGGCGGCATTGAGTGTGCCGATAAAGACGGCCAGGCGCTCGTTGAGCTGCTTGAGATAACCGGCAAACTCACGCTGACCGCTGTCACTGACCGCCAACACCAGCACGGCCAGGTCATCGAGCACCGGCACCAGCTCATACCAGTTGAGGTTGCCTTGCAGGCGCAGGCGCAGGGCTTCGCCTTGCGGCTGGTGGCGCGCCGGCAGCTCGAGCTCATCCAGCAGCTTGCGCAAGCTGCCGGCGATGTGCGGGGCGACCGCACTGTACCCAGGCTCACTGCTTGGCAGGGAAAACGGGCTGTCACCCGGCTCCTGCTGCGGCAACAGACCAGGCGGCAGCGGCAAACTGTCGAGCACAGGAGGGGCGTCAGGTAACGGGCGCAGAGCCGGCTCGCGAGTCAGCACAGCGGCACTGGCAGGCGACTGACTGACCGGCGCCAGCGCTGCGGGCGCCGAGGTCTCCGGGGTAGAAGCCGGCTCAGCGACATCATCCGCCGCCTGCGCGTTGCTCTGCTCGTCGTCGCTGCTCTCGGTGCGTGTACCGAACAGCCGCTGCAACAACCCGGGCTGTTCCTGAACCGGGCTTTGCAGCACGGTCAGCGCCTGTCTTTGCAGATTGCTAAGCTGGCTGAGCAGAGCCGGCAACAGATACTGATGACTGGTGGCATCCTGCAGTTGCTTGCCGAGGGACTTGAGCGCCTTGCGTACTTCACGCGGCGGCTGCAGACGTTGCAGTTGCTCGATCAGCCCGGCCAGGGCCATAGCCGCTTCACCGGCACGCTGCTGACGGCGCTGCTCGGAATCCACCACGGCCTTTTCCAGACGCGGGATCAGCCCGCCGAGCGCGGCGTCCATATCATCGCGGCGCAGGATTTCGCGCATTTCCTGCATGCACTGATCAACCGCCTTGTCCGCACCCTCGGCCGCCAGACTGCTGCGCACCAGGCCACGGCGCAGCAGATCCAGGCGCAGCTCCCAACGGCGCTCGAGCTTTTCCTGCTGCTCAAGGCTGCTCAGGTACTTGTCTTTCCAGCGTTGCGCGTCATCGCTCATACGGCTTACTCGGGAGATGGCGTTTTCAGCATAGGCAGTTGCGCAGCATTCTGTGCTGCCGGCAGGCGAATTTCCACGGCTACCGGCAGGTGATCGGAGATTGGCTGGCTGAGCACGTCGACACGCCCCAGTTCAAGCTCCGAGCTGAGCAGGATATGGTCGAGACAGCGCTGCGGGCGCCAGCTGGGGAAAGTCGCCTCAACCTGCGGCGCGAGCAGGCCAAGATCGCGCAGCGGCGAATTTTCCAGCAGGTCGACGGCATGGGTATTCATGTCGCCCATCAGCACCAGATGGCGAAACTCGCTGACCCGCTCACGGATATAGGCCAGTTGCCGGGTGCGGGTACGAGCACCCAGGGCCAGGTGCATCATCACCACCCCCAGTGCGTGCTCGCCCTCTCCCAGCCGCAGAAAGATCGCACCGCGCCCAGGCGGCCCAGGCAGTGGATGATCCTCCAGCAAGGTGGGACGCAAGCGGCTGAGTACGCCGTTGCTGTGCTGGGCGAGGCGCCCGAGATTGCGATTGAGCTGTTGGTACCAGAAGGGAAAGGCGCCCTGCTGGGCCAGGTACTCGACCTGATTGATATAACCCGAGCGCAGGCTGCCGCCATCGACTTCCTGCAACGCCACCAGATCGAAATCGGCGAGCAGATCACCGATGCGCTGAAGATTGCCGGCACGCCCGGCATGAGGCAACAGATGCTGCCAACTGCGCGTCAGGTAGTGGTGATAACGCTGGGTATTGATGCCGACCTGAACATTGAAGCTGAGCAAGCGCAGCAGGCCGTCAGCTGGCCAGTCGGCATGGGGCGAGCAGTGCGGGTTGATCTGTGGGTCGCACAGACCAACCGCGCGTGTCTTTCGCCAGCGGCGCAACATACTTCGCGCCTGCGGCCGCTTAAAGCGCGGCACGCTCCTTGGCGATCAGGTGATCGGCGACTTCCAGCGTCTGCTGCGGGCCACCGGCAGAGCCCAGGTCGAAGCGATACTTGCCGCCGACGACCATCACCGGTACGCCAGTGATCTGGTAAGCCATGGCCAGTTTCTTGGCCTTTTCCATCTGACCTTTGACGGCGAAGGAATTGAAGGTCTTGAGGAAGGCTTCGCGATCGACACCCTGGGTGGCGACGAAGTCAGCGAACTCTTCAGCCGAGGCCAGCTTCTTCTTCTCCTGGTGGATGGCGTTAAACACGGCGTCATGCACCTTGTGCTCGACCTTCATGCTTTCCAGGGTGATGAACGCCTGGCCATGCACGTTCCAGATGCCACCGAACAGCGCCGGCACGCGGACGAAATTGACGTCGTCCGGCAGCTTCTCGACCCAGGGGTTGAGAGTCGCTTCGAACTGATAGCAGTGCGGGCAGCCGTACCAGAACAGCGCCACCACTTCGACCTTGCCAGGCTTGGACACCGGCACCGGGCTCTTCAGCTCGACATACTGCTGGCCGGCTACCGGTTCGGCATGGGCACTAAGGCCGAACAGGCCGCTGATCGCCAGAGCGGCGCCAAAAATCAGGTTACGCATGGGGGTACTCCTCAACTGGATAAGCGTCGCCCTAAGTGGCGATTTGAGACTATGACTCGCTACCGCTGGGCCGGTTCCGCCCATTGTAGCCATGGCACATACGAAAAAGGGCGGCCGCAGCCTAATGCCAGTCAGTTAAGCCGTTGCACTCGATTTTTGTAGGAGCCGGCTTGCCGGCGATCCGCCATAAAAAGCATCGCCAGCAAGCTGGCTCCTACGAAAAGCGCCCCCTCTACTGCAAGTAGGAGGGGATGGTGACGAACTTATCTGATCAGCATTAGGCCGCAGCCACCCTTTGTCTTGCCAAAAGCAACAAGCCCTTGGTCTTTTGAGAATTTCGCGAGCTAGAGCCCGGCAAGGAAGAAACAGGAGAGGAACGGTCGGAGTCGCGGGCGACTGTACTTTTGTACATCCGCATGACTCGCTCCGTTCGCCCCTCCGGATCCGCCCTGAAGGGGTTTAGCCGCAAGCGGCTTCCGATCCTGTTTCTGACGCCGCAGGGCCGACGCGCAGCAAATTATCAGTGCAGACCCTGGATGAAGCTGGACACGGCTTCAATATCCTTGTTGCTCAGCTTGGCCGCAATGGACCGCATGATCATCGCGTCGCCATCGTTGGTGCGGTTGCCTTCACGGAAATCGGTCAGTTGCTTGGCGGTGTACTGCGCATGCTGACCACCCAGGTGCGGGTAACCAGCGGCGGCAAGACCGGCACCGTTAGGCGCATGGCAACCAATGCAGGCCGGCATCCCTTCTTCCAGTTTGCCGCCACGGAACAGCGCCTCACCACGCTCGACCAGCTTGGGATCGGCAGCACCAACGCTCATCTTCTGACTGGCGAAGTAAGCGGCGATGTCAGCCATGTCCTGATCGCTGAGGTTATCCAGCATGCCGGTCATCTCGATCACCGGACGGGCACCGGACTTGATGTCGTGCAGCTGCTTGAGCAAGTAACGCTCGCCCTGACCGGCCAGCTTGGGGAAGTTTGGTGCAGGGCTGTTGCCATCGGCGCCATGGCAGGCAGCACAGACAGCGACTTTGCCCTGACCGGCTTCGGCATCGCCAGCAGCCTGTGCCACGCCAGTGAGGCCCAAGGTCAACAGCAGACTCACGAGTACTTTGTTCATCAGCTAATCCAATTACGGCTAAGAGAGAAAGGGTTATCGAGCGGGCTTACTCACTCGGTCATCAGCTTGATGACCGCCTGGTAATCCTCGGCCGAGCAGTCCATGCACAGGCCGCGCGGCGGCATGGCATTCAAACCATTGGTGACACTCTGCACCAGTGTATCCATGCCCTTGGCCAGACGCGGCTCCCATGCGGCCTTGTCGCCCTTCTTGGGCGCCGTGGGAATCTGGCCGTTGTGGCATACACCACAGGAACGGTCATACACAGCTTGCGCATCCTGTGCAGCATGGCCACTCAAGGACAGGGTCATGAGGGTAGCGGCGAGCAGCATTTTCTTCATCAGATCAACCTCATCAGGGTTGGGAGCGTCCTGCTTTCTATCGAGCAGAGATGTAATCGCTCCCGGCAATTGGGTTCCTGCGGGTGGGACAAAGCGCACACAAAATCTGCGGCATTATATACTGGCAGCACTGAAACGGAAACGACGCCACCTGCCGCTCCCTCTGGAGTGCAGCAGGTGCGCGGAAATGTCGCAAGCCCTCGAACCACTGAACAGGAATCGAGGCATCCACCGGATACCCCCATGCTCCCGAAAAATCCCATCATCGGTCTGTGCCAGCAGGCCAGCTTCCTCATCAGTGCCGCCAAGGTCGACCAGTGCCCCGAGGACAGCGGCCTGGAGGTGGCATTCGCCGGCCGCTCCAACGCTGGCAAGTCGAGCGCGCTCAACACCCTTACCCACGCCAGCCTGGCGCGCACCTCGAAAACACCGGGACGTACGCAGTTGCTCAACTTCTTCCGCCTGGACGACGAGCGTCGCCTGGTCGACCTGCCCGGTTACGGTTATGCCAAGGTACCGATCCCGCTCAAACAGCACTGGCAGAAACATCTGGAAGCGTATCTGGGCAGCCGCGAGAGTTTGAGCGGTCTGGTGTTGATGATGGATATCCGCCATCCGCTGACCGAGTTCGACTGTATGATGCTGGACTGGTCGGTAGCCAGTGGCATGCCGCTGCATATCCTGCTGACCAAGGCCGACAAACTGGCTTTCGGCGCAGCGAAGACCACTTTGCTTAAGGTGCGCCAGGAAATTCACAAGCAGTGGGGCGAGGGCATCAGCATCCAGTTGTTCTCGGCGCCTAAGCGTATGGGCGTGGAAGAAGCGCAGATGGTACTGGCCGGTTGGTTGGATCTATTGCCGCAAGAGGATGAGGAACAGGAGTAGGGTGCGACGCACACCCGGCATGCACGGTCTGCTCCCTCTCCCATTTATGGGAGAGGGCTGGGGAGAGGGTGGTTCAGGCGACGCTCGGCATCGCCGGATAAACCCTCTCCCGCCCTTCGGGCACCCTCTCCCATAAATGGGAGAGGGTCATCAGAATGCCGCTAGCGGCAGCTTTTTTTGGGCAAAAAAAACCCCGAGCTTCGTATGGGGAGGGAGAAGTTCGGGGTTCAAGGTCTGAACCGCTAGGGCGGGGTTCAGATGTCTGCCAACACTTAACACAACAAAGGAGCATTGAAGGGCTTAACGGCCATTCATGAACTCTGACCGGGTGGGTTTACAGAAAGTTCATCGCCGCCTTAAAAACCATTTGCAATAAGAAAGCGCCTTTTGATTCCCTGAAACCCAAAATCTAGAGCGGCCGCGGCTTTACGCCGCGGCGACGGGGCTTAATGCGCTTCGTCCCAGTTGGCGCCGACACCGACTTCCACCAACAGCGGTACGTCCAAGTCGGCGGCACCACTCATCAGGCTCTTGAGTTTGGCGCTGACCTCGTCGATCAGTTCCTCACGCACTTCCAGTACCAGTTCGTCGTGCACCTGCAGGATGATGCGGGCGTCGATGCCGCTGTCCTGCAGCCAACCATCCACGGCGATCATGGCGCGCTTGATGATGTCCGCCGCCGTGCCCTGCATCGGTGCGTTGATCGCCGCGCGCTCGGCGCCCTTGCGCATGGCCTGGTTCTGCGCGTGGATTTCCGGCAGGTACAGGCGCCGGCCGTAGACCGTCTCCACATAACCCTGCTCGGCGGCCTGCGCGCGGGTGCTTTCCATGTAGGTCAGCACCCCCGGGTAACGGGCGAAGTAGCGGTCGATGTAGGCCTGCGCCTCCTTGCGTTCGACATCGATCTGCTTGGCCAGGCCGAAGGCGCTCATGCCGTAGATCAGGCCGAAGTTGATGGCCTTGGCCTTGCGCCGCTGGTCGCTGGTCACCTCTTCCAGTGCCACACCAAACACCTCGGCAGCAGTGGCCCTGTGCACGTCCAGGTCATGGTGGAAGGCATCGAGCAGACCTTTGTCCTTGGCCAGATGAGCCATGATGCGCAGCTCGATCTGCGAGTAGTCCGCCGCCATCAGCTTGTAGCCCTTGGGCGCCACGAAAGCCTGGCGGATGCGCCGGCCTTCGGCGGTGCGGATCGGGATGTTCTGCAGGTTCGGGTCGCTCGACGACAGGCGGCCAGTAGCGGCGACCGCCTGGTGATAGCTGGTATGGATACGCCCCGTGCGCGGGTTGATCTGCTCCGGCAACTTGTCGGTGTAGGTGCTCTTGAGCTTGCTCAAGCTGCGGTACTGCATCAGCACCTTGGGCAGCTCGAAATCTTGCTCGGCCAGTTCCGCCAGTACCGCTTCGGCGGTGGAGGGCTGGCCCTTGGCAGTCTTGCTGATCACCGGGTAGCCGAGTTTTTCGTAGAGGATCACGCCGAGTTGCTTGGGTGAGGCCAGATTGAATTCCTCACCGGCGATCTCGAACGCCTTGCGCTCCAGCTCCACCAGTTTTTCGCCCAGCTCGACACTTTGCTCGCCAAGCAGCTTGGCGTCGACCAGTGCGCCGTTGCGCTCGATACGCGCCAGCACCGGCACCAGCGGGATCTCGATTTCGCGCAGCACCTTGGCCAAGGAGGGCACGGCTTCGAGGCGTCCCCAAAGCTCCTGATGCAGACGCAAGGTCACGTCGGCATCTTCGGCGGCGTAGGGGCCGGCCTGCTCCAGAGCGATCTGGTCGAAGGTCAGTTGCTTGGCGCCCTTGCCGGCGATGTCCTCGAAACGAATGGTGCTGTGGTTCAGGTACTTCAGCGCCAGGCTGTCCATGTCGTGGCGGGTGGCGGTGGAGTCCAGCACATAGGATTCGAGCATGGTGTCAAAGGCCACACCCTGCACCATGATCGGTGTGCTGGCATTGGCCAGGACGTTGATGTCGTACTTGGCGTGCTGGCCGACCTTGGCCTTGGCCGGATCCTCGAGAATCGGCTTAAGCGCCTTGAGCACCGCATCGCGGTCGAGCTGCTGCGGCACGCCCATGTAGGAGTGCGCCAGCGGGATATAGGCCGCTTCACCGGCCTTGACCGCGAAGGACAGGCCGACCAGTTGCGCCTGCTGGGCGTCGATGCTGGTGGTCTCACTGTCGAAGGCGATCAGCTCTGCCTGCTCCAGTTTCTTCAGCCAGGCATCGAACTGCGCCTGTTCCAGCACAAGCTGGTAATCACCGGTGCTTGCCGGTGCGGGTTCAGCGGCATCTTCGGCGGCTGCGTCAGTCGGTTCGGCGAACAGATCTTCAGCCGGCGCAGCAGTCTTGGCCGCCAGTGACTTGTTCTGCCGCAGCAGGTCGTCCAGCCAGTTCTTGAATTCCAGTTCGCCGTAAAGCTCCACCAGCGCGGCCTGATCCGGTTCGCCGGGATGTAGCGACTCGATCTCGATATTCAGCGGCACGTCGGTCTTGATGGTCGCCAGTTGATACGACAGGTAGGCCATCTCGCGGTGTTCTTCGAGCTTGGCCGGCAGGTTCTTAGCGCCGCGGATCGGCAGCTCAGGGACCTTGTCGAGGTTGGCGTAGAGCATATCGAGACCGCCGCCAATGCCGACCAGCAGACCGAGGGCGGTCTTCTCGCCGACGCCGGGCACGCCGGGGATGTTGTCGACCTTGTCGCCCATCAGGGCCAGATAGTCGATGATCAGCTCAGGGCCGACACCGAATTTCTCTTTCACGCCACCTTCGTCATAGACGCTTCCGGTCATGGTGTTGACCAGCGTAACGTGCGGGCAGACCAGCTGCGCCATGTCCTTGTCGCCGGTGGAGATCACCACGTCGCGCTTTTCCCCCGCCGCCTGGCGCGCCAGGGTGCCGATCACGTCGTCAGCTTCAACGCCTTCGACGCACAGCAGCGGCAACCCCAGGGCGCGCACGCTGGCATGCAGCGGCTCAACCTGGACGCGCAACTCGTCCGGCATGGACGGGCGATTGGCCTTGTACTCGGCGAACAGCTCGTCGCGAAAGGTGCCGCCCTTGGCGTCGAAGACCACGGCGAAGGGGCTGTTCGGGTACTGTTTGCGCAGGCTCCTGAGCATGTTCAGCACGCCTTTTACCGCTCCGGTGGGCATGCCCTTGGAAGTGGTCAGCGGCGGCAGGGCGTGGAAGGCGCGGTACAGGTACGAGGAACCGTCGACCAGAACGAGGGGGGCTTGGCTCATGCGCGGGATCAACCTTTTCGGCGGGCGCAGCGGTAGAATGGCTGCATCGGTGAAAAACAAAGGAGCAAGATTATCATGGGTACGCTTAATCGCCTGTTGCTGGTCGGCCTTATGGCCTGTCTTCCGCTTGCCGCTCAAGCCGAGGATCCGGTTTCCGCCGATCCCGACGTGACCATTCGCCAGGATGGCGACCGCACCATTCAGGAATACCGGGTCAATGGCTTCCTCTACGCCATCAAGGTGATCCCGAAGAACGGTAAACCCTACTTTCTCGTTCGCGCCGATGGCAGCGACGGCAACTTCGTACGTTCGGACGATCCGGACATGCTGATCCCGTCCTGGGAAATCTTTAGCTGGTAAGTCATTAAGGTCTGATATGTCGGTATTCACCCCCCTGGAGCGTCATGAGCTCGAAGTCTTCCTGGCGCCCTATGGGCTTGGTCGGTTGCGCGATTTCCAGGGCATTGCTGCGGGCAGCGAAAACAGCAACTTCTTCGTCAGCCTGGAGCAGGGTGAGTACGTTCTGACCCTGGTCGAACGCGGGCCGGTGGCCGACCTGCCGTTCTTCATCGAGCTGCTCGACGTACTGCACGATGCCGGCCTGCCGGTGCCCTATGCCCTGCGCACGCAGGATGGCGAGGCGCTGCGCCGCCTGGCGGAGAAACCGGCGCTGCTGCAGCCCCGGCTGTCCGGCAAGCATGTGCGCGAGGCCAACGCGCATCACTGTCAGGAAGTGGGTAGCCTGCTGGCCCGCATCCACCTGGCGACTCGCGAACAGCCGGTGGAGCGTCGCAGCGACCGCGGCCTGGACTGGATGCTCGCCGAAGGCCCGAGTCAGGCGCTGAAGCTTGATGAACAGGCGTTACCGCTACTGCGTGATGCGCTGGCCGAGATCGCCGAGCTGAAACCGCGCATCCTCGCCCTGCCGCGTGCCAACCTGCATGCCGACCTGTTCCGCGACAACGTGCTGTTCGACGGCAACCACCTGGCCGGGGTGATCGACTTCTACAACGCCTGCTCCGGGCCGATGCTCTACGACCTGGCCATCACCCTCAATGACTGGTGCTCGCACGAAGACGGCAGCCTCGATGGCGCTCGTGCCCGCGCGCTGCTCGGCGCTTATGCGGCGCTGCGGCCCTTCAGCGCTGCCGAGGCCCAGCTGTGGCCGACCATGCTGCGCGTGGCTTGCGTGCGTTTCTGGCTGTCGCGCCTGATCGCCGCCGAGTCGTTCGCCGGGCAGGAAGTGCTGATTCATGATCCGGGCGAATTCCAGCGGCGCCTGGCACAACGTCAGCAGATCAACCTGCCACTGCCGTTCGCGCTGTAGCGGGATCGACGCGTTTCGTGGGCGGGTTGACCACCTGTCACGCCGTTTGAGACGCCCGCTGTGCCTGCAGCGGCGTCACCCACCGTCGGCGCAACGCCATCCATCGCCTGGTGGGTTACGCGGCGCGCCAAGTACAGCTGCGTATACGCGTCCGAGGCATTGCGCCGCTAACCCACCCTACGCGCCGGCGTCCGTAGCCAGGATGAAATCCGGGAAATGCTGTGCCATGCAACCTGGGTGATGGTGGTGCGTAGGCGCCCCCCAGCGGATCAGCTACCCGAAACCAGTCCGGGAAGTTGCTCAGCCAGCTTGGTGTTGTTGATCGGCGCGCGGATGAAACCGCGCTGGGTACCATCCGGGCCGATGATCACCAGGTTGCCGCTGTGGTCGACGGTGTAGTTTTCCTTGCTGGTATCCGCCGGAATGTAGGGAATGCTCACCGAGTTGGCGAACTTCTGCAGGGTTTCCTCTTCGCCGGTCAGCCCCTTGAAGCCGGCATTGAAGAAGCCCAGGTACTTGCTCAGCTGCTCCGGCGTATCGCGATGCGGATCGACGCTGACCATCACCACCTCGAGTCGCGCGCGGGTTTCTTCCGGCAGTTGGGTCTGCAACTGGCGCAGTTGGGCGAGGGTGGCCGGGCAGATATCCGGGCAGAAGGTGTAGCCGAAGAACAACAGCTTCCAGTCGCCCTTGAGCTGATCAACCGCGACTTCCTTGCCATCCTGATCGACCAACTTCAGAGCTGGCAGGCTGCGGTTCTGCGGCAGCAGGACGATGCCGGCGTCGAGCAGCGCGGCCGGGTCGCCCTGGCCCTTGCTGCTCAGTACCTTGTTGACGGTCAGCCCCAGCACCAGGGCGACGATGGCGACAAGAACGAAAACGGTGGTATGGGTACGCGTCATGAAAAACCTTAGATATTCAGCAGCAGGTAATGGTCCGCCAGCAGCGCGATAAACAGCAGGAACAGATACCAGATACTGTACTTGAAGGTGTTGATCGCCGCGTGCGGTTTGCTGTCACGGTACAGCACCCAGGCCCAATGCAGGAAGCGCCCGCCCAGCAGCACGGCGCAGGCCAGGTACAGCGGCCCGCTCATGTGGATGGCGTAGGGCAGCAGGGTTACCGCGAACATCACCAGGGTGTAGAGCAGGATGTGCACCTTGGTGTAGTGCTCGCCGTGGGTCACCGGCAGCATGGGGATGTCGGCCTTGGCGTATTCGGCCTTGCGGTGGATGGCCAGGGCCCAGAAGTGCGGCGGCGTCCAGGCGAAGATGATCAGCACCAGCAGCAGCGGCTCGGCACTCAGGTGTCCGGTGACGGCGACCCAGCCCAGCAGCGGCGGCGCGGCGCCAGCCAGGCCACCGATAACGATGTTCTGCGGCGTGGCACGCTTGAGAAAGCCGGTGTAGATCACCGCATAGCCGAGCAATGAGGCCAGGGTCAGCCAGGCAGCCAACTCATTGGTGAACAGCAGCAGCAGGCTCATGCCGGCGATGGCCAGCAGCAGCGCGAAGGTCAACGCCGCCACCGGCGAGACACGCCCGGCGGTGACCGGACGTTTGTGCGTGCGCGCCATGATCGAGTCGATCCGTCGATCCACCACATGGTTGACCGCCGCCGCCGCGCCGGCGCACAGACCGATGCCGAGGTTGCCGAACAGCAGCACCGTCCAGGGCACCCCGGCACGGGTAGCGAGAAACATGCCGACCAGCGAGGTGATCAGCATCAGCAGCACCACCCGAGGTTTGGTCAGCTCCAGATAATCGCGCCAGGTGGCAGGTTCGGCATGGGCTTGCAGGATGGTCGCCATGGCATTTCTCCCTGATTCGTTATTTACCGGCCTGCAGCAGGCCGTTGGAAGACAGAGCCGCGTGGGCATCGGTGAGCGTGTGCACGGCATGCCTGCGCTCACCTGCCGTGCGCAGGCGATAGTTGATCAGCACCATGCTCAGCAGCAGGGCCGCGCCGCCGGCGTTGTGCGCCACCGCCACCAGCAGCGGCAGGTGGAAGATCACGTTGCTGATACCCAGGCCCACCTGCACGGCCAGCGCCAGCAGCAGCAGGCCAGCCAGGCGCGACAGCCCGGCCACATGCAGCCGCCAGGCCAGCACCAGCAGCGCCAGCGTGACCAGCAGCGCGCCGATGCGGTGGCTCATGTGAATGGCGGTGCGCGCGTCACTGTCGAGCTGCCCGCCCAGGTAGTTGGGGCCGATGTGCTGGGTCAGGTGAAAGCCCTTGCCAAAATCCATCGCCGGCCACCACTCACCGTGACAGGTGGGCAGGTCGACGCAGGCCACGGCCGCATAGTTGGAGCTGACCCAGCCGCCGAGGGCGATCTGCCCGATAACCAATAGCAGACACGCTGCCGCCAATGTGCGCAGGCGTGCCGGCAACTGCAGCGGGGCGAAGCGTCCGGACAGGCGCAGCGTGAGCAAGGTCAGCAGGCTGAGCGTGGCGAAACCGCCGAGCAGGTGCGCGGTGACCACCTGCGGCCACAGTTGCAGGGTGACGGTCCACATGCCGAATGCGCCCTGCAGGATCACCAGCGCCAGAATCGCCAGCGGCAGCTTGAGCGGCTGGGCTGGCTCGGCGCGGCGGCGCACGGCCTGGGCCGCGATGACGAGAATCACCAGGCCCAGGGCGCCGGCGAAGTAGCGATGGATCATCTCGTACCAGCCCTTGGCGACTTCCACCGGGGCATCGGGGAAGCGTGCCTCGGCGATGGCCTGCTTGTGCTCGCTCATCGGCACGCCGAGAAAGCCATAACAGCCGGGCCAGTCCGGGCAGCCCAGGCCGGCATGGGTCAGGCGGGTGTAGGCACCTAGCAGCACCACCACCACGGTCAGGAGGGTGGCGAACAACGCTAGACGGTAACCGGGCTTGTGCATGTCGACTCCTTGGGCTCTGGGCCGGTGCTCTGCCTCTCGGGGCAGCGTGCGCCGTCAACCGATCAGGGAAATTTTCAGCAGGTAGCGCAGATCATCGAGAATGGCCTTGCCCCTGCTGCCGGCCGGGTAGCGCAGCACCAGGTTGCCGTGCGGGTCGACCAGCCACAGTTGTGCGCCCGGCGCGGCCTCGGCGGCCCTGGCATAGGCTTGCAGATCCAGCTGATAACGACCGAGTTGCGGGTACTCGCGCTTGAGTGTGGCGTCATAGTCGGCTGGCAGCGGCTCGGCCAGCGCCAGGCCATGACCGGCGCGCGAGGTCTCGCGGTTTAGACCGATCTGGATCTGCCGGGCCAGGTAAACCAGTTGCTGGCAGTCGGCCCCGCACGTCCCCGGCGCCGTCACCAGGATCTGCCAGCGCGGCTCGACCACCCCCTGCACGCCCAGGTCGGCAAGGGTGCGCCCATCGCCGATCAGCACACCGTGGTAGCTGCGCGTCTCCGGCACCCAGAAGCGCCACTGGTACATGGCGCTGGCCAGGAACATCGGGCCGATGGCAATGGCCAGAATCAGCAGAAGCTGCAGGCGACCGCGCCCCTTGCGCGGCGTTTCAGGCATGGCGATGGCTGGGTTCATGACGACGCTCCCGTGCATTGTGAATTCCGAGATAAATGAACAGACCAAGCAGTGCCGCAGCCAGAGAGAACCATTGCACCGCATAGCCAAGATGTTTGCTGGGGCTCATCGCCACGATTGGCCAATCGACGCGATAACTGGCAGGCCCGGGCTCCAGACGCACCTCGAAAGGCAGACCACCACGACCCAGCTGGCGCCAGAGACTGGCGGCCTCGACCTGCGTGATCAGTCGCGGCCAGCCTTCGGTCGCCGCACCGGAGCGTAGATTCAAACCGCCAGAAGGCGCGACATAGACCCAGGCAGTGAGTTGCAGCACGCCGTCAGGACTATCGAAAGGCGGCGCTGTGCGCCGATCCGGCCAAGGCAGCCAGCCGCGATTGAGCAACACCCAGAGACCGCTGGACTGATCGTAGAAAGGCTGCAGCAACTCGACACCGGCATGGCCATCACGGATACGGCTATCGAGCAGCAGGCTGTGCTCGCTGTCGAAGAAACCACGCAGCTGGACGCGGCGATAGGCGGGGTCACGCAGGGGTTCGAGCTGCTCGAGGCTGATCGGCTCGGCCTGCCGCCGAGCCTCGAAGCTGGCCAGTAGTTGGCGCTTCTCCTCGCCGCGCTGCAATTGCCAGAAACCCAGCCAGAGCAGGCCCGGCAGCAACAGGGCGACCAGCAGGCTGGGCAGCCAACCGGGGCGGAAGGCGTTCATGGCTGCCTGCCGTTGTGGTTGGGATTGCTGGCTATACTGCAGTGCATCACGTCAATCCCCCGGAGTCTCGCATGCTCAAGGCCGCGATCGTCCTCATGCTGTTGGCCACTCTCGTCAGCCTGTTCAGCGGCCTGTTCTTCCTGGTCAGGGATGAAGGCCATGGTTCCCGCGTGGTCGGCGCCCTGACTGTCCGTGTCGGCCTGACCGCCATCACCGTTGTCCTGATCGCCTGGGGCTTCTACTCAGAGCTACTGGTGTCCCACGTTACCTGGTAGCCCCCGCTACAGGACGTAGACGAAGATGAACAGCCCCAGCCAGACCACGTCGACGAAGTGCCAGTACCAGGCGGCGGCTTCGAAACCGAAGTGCTGATCAGGGGCGAAATGCCCGCGCATGATGCGTATCAGCATCACGATCAGGATGATGGTGCCCAAGGTCACATGCGCACCGTGGAAGCCGGTGAGCATGAAGAAGGTCGCACCGTAGATGCCCGAGCCCAGGGTCAGCCCAAGCTCGGTGTAGGCCTCGATGTATTCCTCGACCTGAAAGAACAGGAACGCCAGGGCCAGCACGATGGTCGCGGCCAGCCAGGCCTTGAGCGGGCCACGGTGGTTCTTCTTCAGGGCATGGTGGGCGAAGGTGATGGTGACGCTCGATGACACCAGCAGGATGGTATTGAGCAGTGGCAGGTGCCACGGATCGATCACCCCACTGGGTGGCGGAAACAGCTTGGAATCAGGGTTTTGCAGCAGCGGCCAGCTGTATTCGAAACCTTCCCAGAGCATGTTGGTGACGCCCTTGTCACCTTCGCCGCCGAGCCAGGGGCCGGCAAAGGTGCGGATGTAGAACAGGGCGCCGAAGAAGGCGGCGAAGAACATCACCTCGGAGAAGATGAACCAGCTCATGCCCCAGCGGAACGAGCGATCCATCTGCGCACTGTAGAGGCCGGCGCGGCTTTCCTTGATGACGTTGCCGAACCAGCCGAACAGCATCCAGGCCAGAATCAGCCCGCCGACGAAGAAGATCAGTGGGCCGTTGGAGCCTTCGCGCTCTGCCGAGAGATCGTTGAACCAGGTGCCGACACCGTAGAAGCTGACCAACAGACCGATGCTGGCAACGATGGGCCATTTGCTCTGCGCCGGTACGTAATAATTCTCGTGACTTTCATGACTCGACATTGTTGTTCTCCTTATGGAGCCTGTGCCACTGGCGGTTTGCTCGCCGTGATATCGAACAGCGTGTAGCCCAGCGTCAGGTGCTTCACGTCCTGTGGCAGGTCACGGTCGACGATGAAGCGCACTGGCATTTCGATGCGTTCGCCCGGCTGCAGCACCTGCTGGGTGAAACAGAAGCACTCGGTCTTGTGAAAGAAGGCCGCCGCCCGCGATGGCGATACGCTGGGGACGGCCTGCGCCATCATCGGCTGGTCGCTGGGGTTGTAGGCGACGAACAACATGTCGCGTACTTCGCCCGGGTGAACCACTATTTCGTCCGCTTGCGGGCCGAACTCCCAGATCATCCCGGCCGAATTGGTGGCGAGAAACTGCACGCGCACCTCTCGAGCCACGTCGATCATCTGCTCACCCTGGTAGGCCCCTGCCGTCTTGCCGTTGATGCCGAACACCCGGCACATGGCGTCGTAGAAAGGCGGCAGGACGAAGATGCCGAAGCAGAACATCACCACCACCACGACCAGCAGACGGCTAACCAGACGACGAGTCGCAATGACCTCGCTCACGGCAGACCTCCTACTTCACTTCCGGCGGTGTACTGAAGGTGTGGTAGGGCGCCGGTGACGGCACCGTCCACTCCAGGCCTTCGGCACCGTCCCAGGGTTTGGCCGGGGCCGGCTTGCCACCACGGATGCACTTGATGACGATGAACAGGAACAGCAACTGGGTGGCGCCGAACATGAAGGCGCCGATGCTGGAGACCATGTTGAAGTTGGCGAACATCATGTTGTAGTCGGGGATGCGCCGTGGCATGCCGGCCAGGCCGACGAAGTGCATCGGGAAGAACGCCAGGTTCATGCCGATGAAACTCATCCAGAAATGCAGCTTGGCCAGGGTTTCGTCATACATGTGGCCGGTCCACTTGGGCAGCCAGTAATAGGTCGAGGCGAAGATGCCGAAGATCGCACCGGGTACCAGCACGTAGTGGAAGTGCGCCACCACGAAATAGGTGTCGTGGTACTGGAAGTCAGCCGGGGCGATGGCCAGCATCAGCCCGGAGAAACCGCCGATGGTGAAGAGGATGACGAAGGCCACCGAGAACAGCATCGGCGCCTCGAAGGTCATCGAGCCCTGCCACATGGTGCTGGCCCAGTTGAACACCTTCACCCCGGTGGGCACGGCGATCAGCATGGTGGCGTACATGAAAAACAGTTCGCCGGTCAGCGGGATGCCGACGGTGAACATGTGGTGCGCCCAGACGATGAACGAGAGGAAGGCGATGGCGCCGGTTGCATAGACCATCGAGGTGTAGCCGAACAGCGGCTTGCGCGCGAAGGCCGGGATGATCAAGCTGACCGCACCGAAGGCGGGCAGGATCATGATGTACACCTCGGGGTGGCCGAAGAACCAGAACACGTGCTGGAACAGCACCGGATCACCACCGCCGGCAGCGTTGAAGAAGCTGGTACCGAAGTGGATGTCCATCAGCATCATGGTCACGCAGCCCGCCAGTACCGGCATCACCGCAATCAGCAGGAAGGCGGTGATCAGCCAGGTCCAGACGAACAGCGGCATCTTCATCAGGGTCATGCCGGGGGCGCGCAGGTTGAGGATGGTGGCGACCACGTTGATCGCCCCCATGATCGAACTGATGCCCATCAGGTGCACGGCAAAAATGAAGAAGGTCGTGCTCTCCGGCCCGTAGGTCGTCGACAGCGGCGCATAAAACGTCCAGCCGAAGTTCGGCCCTCCGCCCTCCATGAACAGCGTGCTGATCAACAAGCCAAAGGCCGCTGGCAGCAGCCAGAAGCTGAAGTTGTTCATCCGTGGCAGGGCCATGTCCGGCGCGCCGATCATCAGCGGGATCATCCAGTTGGCCAGGCCAACGAAGGCCGGCATCACCGCGCCGAAGACCATGATCAGGCCGTGCATGGTGGTCATCTGGTTGAAGAATTCCGGCTGCACGATCTGCAGGCCCGGTTGGAACAGCTCGGCACGAATCACCATCGCCATCGAGCCGCCGAGCAGGAACATGGCGAAGCTGAACCACAGGTACATCGTGCCGATGTCCTTGTGGTTGGTGGTCAGCACCCAGCGCATCAGACCCTTGGCCGGGCCATGGTGGTGGTCAGTATGACCGTGGTCGATCACTGCACTCATGTCCTTACTCCTGCGCCTTGGAGAAATCGAGGATGTCCTTGGGCGTGACCATGTCACCGACATTGTTGCCCCAGGCGTTGCGCTCGTAGGTGATGATGGCGGCCATGTCGACCGGCGACAGCTGCTTGCCGAAAGCGGCCATGGAAGTGCCCGGCTTGCCGTTGTAGACGATGTCGATATGGCCCTCGGCAGGCCCCTTGGCGATGGCCGAGCCCTTGAGCGCCGGGAACATCGGCGGCAAGCCTTCACCATTGGGCTGGTGGCAGGCCGCGCAGGCGGTGGTGTAGGCCTTCTCGCCACGTGCCATCAGCTCGTCCATGGTCCACTCCTTGCTGGTCAGCTCGCGCTCGGCGGCAGCGGCCTCCTTGCGTTCGGCCAGCCAGACGGCGAAGTCTTCCTTGGACTTGGCCTCGACCACCACCGGCATAAAGCCGTGATCCTTGCCGCACAGCTCGGTGCACTGGCCACGGTAGATGCCGGGCTCCTCGATGCGTGTCCAGGATTCGTTGATGAAGCCGGGGATGGCGTCCTTCTTCACCGCCAGTGCCGGTACCCACCAGGAGTGAATGACGTCGGCGGCGGTGATCAGGAAGCGCACCTTGGTGCCCACCGGCACCACCAGTGGCTCATCGACTTCCAGCAGGTAGTGCTCGCCCTTGGCTTCGCGGTTGTTGATCTGCGAGCGCGGCGTGGTCAGGTTGCTGAAGAACTCGACGTCCTGACCCAGGTATTTGTAGTGCCACTTCCATTGGTAGCCAGTGACCTGGATATCCAGCTCGGACTCCGAAGTGTCGTAGATCTCGATCAGCGTCTTAGTCGCCGGGATCGCCATCATCACCAGAATGGCCAGCGGCACCACGGTCCAGAGAATCTCGACGGTGGTGCTTTCGTGAAAATGCGCGGGTTTCTGGCCGGTGGAGCGGCGGTGCATGATCATCGACCAGAACATGGCGCCGAAGACGATCACACCGATCACAACGCAGATCCAGAAAATGGTCATGTGCAGATCGAACACGGAGCGGCTGACGTCGGTTACACCGGGCGCCATATTGACCGTCCACTGCGCGTGCGCCGAGCCTAATGCCAGCCACAGCAGGAGGCCCATCCAGACTCGTGGATGTCGCATCATTGCGGGTTCCCCTTGATTGTTCTTGTTATCCCGCCGGCTGAGCCTGCGGCTAAGGGATCGACTGCCATGGAGCGACAAGGCGGACTCACTGTCCGCGCACAGCGCTCAACTGCTGGCGACTACTGCCGAAACCTCTCCGTGCCAAAGCCCGTCCGGTTCCATCAGGTACTGCCTTTCGAAATCGAGTATAGACAGCGAGGTTCACCTCGCAACGTTCAGACAAAAATGGCTGAAGACGCGCAAGCTTTGTCCTAAACCCCTCGTCTGATGCGGGGTGTAGCTATTCTGAAACAGTTGGATATAGCGAACTCTCATAAGTATGAAAAAATTATGACAATCGCGTCTTAGCCCGCCACAACGGCCGGCTAATGTTCACGCCCATGTCCTGAAATGTAGGAGCCGTCATGAACACCGCTGCCCTTCGTCAATTGATCGCTCAGGCTCGCCAGCAGGAAAGCGGCAGCCAGGCTCTCTCGCGCTTCCTGCAGACTCAGCTGGAGCGCCTGCACCCGTCCATCCGCCTGCCGGAGGAGGATGCGCCAGGGGCACTGAGCGCATTCGTCATCGCTTATATCGAGGAGGTGCCGGATGTGCTCGATGCCGCTGCCGAGGTCGCGCGCGAAGCGGGAATCGAGGCCGCTGTGAAACCGGTGCTGAAGATCGCCGAGCATTTCTTCCTGCAGCCACCGGCGCTGATGGAAGGGCACGAAGGACTCGAAGGCCTGCTCGACGAGGCCTATCTGGCCCATCGCCTGGTGGAAGAGGTCAACGATCGCTATATCGCTCACCTCGGCCAGCCGCTGATCCCGCTGGATACCACACGCGCCAACCTGATCGCCCACCAGCTGATTGGCGAACCCTTCGCCAACCAGCTCGACGAAGCCGTGCATCATGCCCTGACCGGCATGCTCGACGACGCCAGCTTCGACCAACCCTCGGTGCAGGCCTACCGCGAGCGCCTGGCGGCACCGGATACCGCATCGGCCTGGCAGCGCTGGCCCTGCCTGTCACAGCAACTGGGTGTGGAGCTGCAGCTCAAGGGCTGATCGCCAGCAGGATCAGCGACAGGGTCAGCAGCGAACCGAGGGTGGAAAACAGGATCGCCCGCGACACCAGCGCCGCCTGGCGCTGGTAGTACTCGGCGAGCATGAACGGCCCGGTGCCCGTTGGCAGTGCGCTGAGCAGCAACGCGGCATGCGCCCAGAAGGCTGGCAGGTCGAGCAGCACGAAAGCGATGAACCAGGTCACCAGCGGTTGCAGCACCAGCTTCAGCGCCACCAGCGGCCAGGCGCCTTCGCTCGGCCCGCTCTGCCGCTGCGCCAGGAACAAGCCCAGCGACACCAGCGCACAGGGTACGGTGGCCGCGCCGAGCAAGCGGAGAAACTCGTCCAGTGCTGCGGGCATCTGCACGCCACCAAAGGCCCAGGCAGCACCGAGCAGTGGTGCGATCACCAGCGGGTTCTTCAACAGCGCGGTGACCACCTGAACGATGGCGCCGCCCAGCCCCTTCTTGCTCTGCAGACCCACCTCGATGCACACCACCGCCAGGCCGAACAGCACGCAGACCACCAGCAGCGAGGCGATCAGCGCGGGCGCCATGCCGTCCTCACCCAGTACCAGCACGCACAGCGGAATGCCGATATAGCCGGTGTTGGCGTAACCGGCGCTAAGCCCGTCGATACTGGCGTCGACCAGGCTGCCGGTGGTTTTCCAGCGATACACCAGCGTGACCAGAAACACCGCGAGCATGCCGCCGGTGAAGGCGAGCAGGAACCCCGGCTGCCAGATCTGCGCCCAGTCGGCCTTGGCCGTGAGGCTGAAGAGCAGGGCCGGCAGGCCGAGCCAGACCACGAAGCGATTCATCTCCGATGCCGCAGTCGGCCCCAGGCGATTGGTTCGCCGACAGATGAATCCGACCAGGATCAGGCCGAAGATCGGCAGCAGGACGTTGAGAACGGTGGACATCAGGCTACGCCGTCGACAGGAAGAGGCCGAGACTAGGGCGCAGAACCGTGCAGAGCAAGCCGCGCGCTGTGATTCGTGTCCGTCAATGGGCGTCTAGCTCAGACCTGCCGGGCAAGCCCGGCGCCCTCGCGAGCCTGAGCATGCAAGCGCTGTTGAACGAAATTCTCGATGAAGTTCGCCCACTGATCGGCCAGGGCAAGGTGGCTAATTACATTCCCGCACTGGCCAGCGTGGTGCCCGCTCAACTGGGCATCGCCGTGTATGGCAACGACGGCCAGGTGCATGTCGCCGGCGATGCCCGTACGCCCTTCTCGATCCAGAGCATTTCCAAGGTGTTCAGCCTGGTCCAGGCCATCGGCCACAGCGGCGAAAGCATCTGGCAGCGCCTCGGCCACGAGCCGTCCGGGCAGCCGTTCAACTCGCTGGTGCAGCTGGAGTTCGAGCGTGGCAAGCCGCGCAATCCGTTCATCAATGCCGGCGCCCTGGTGATCTGCGACATCAACCAGTCGCGCTACGCCGCACCGGCGCTGTCGATGCGCGACTTCGTCCGGCGCCTGTCGGGCAACCCCGAGGTCACGGTGGACAATCATGTCGCCGAGTCCGAGTACCAGCACCGCGCGCGCAACGCCGCAGCAGCCTACCTGATGCAGTCGTTCGGTAATTTTCATAACGAAGTCGAGGCCGTGCTGCGCAGCTACTTCAGCTGCTGCGCGCTGCGCATGAGCTGCGTCGACCTGGCGCGCGCCTTTGGCTTCCTGGCCAATGAAGGCTTCTGCCAGCACAGCGGCGAGCAGGTGCTGTCGCCCCGCCAGACCAAGCAGATCAACGCCATCATGGCCACCAGCGGCCTGTATGACGAAGCGGGCAACTTCGCCTACCGCGTTGGCCTGCCGGGCAAGAGCGGTGTGGGCGGCGGCATCGTCGCGGTCGTCCCCGGGCAGTTCAGTGTGTGCGTGTGGTCACCGGAGTTGAACGCTGCGGGTAACTCCCTGGCCGGGATCAAGGCGCTGGAGCTGCTCAGCGAGCGCATCGGCTGGTCGGTGTTTTGAGCCGCGCATAAGTGCTGCTGCGCATGGCGCGTCCTGTCGGGCGGCCAGCGCGGCCAATCGCCGCCCGCACGTGATGCGGGGCCTTACAACAGCTTGCGATACTGCACGAATCCCGAGCGCTCACCGATGCGCTCGTACAGCAGCTTGGCCTGGCTGTTGCTCTCGTGAGTCAGCCAGTGCACCCGCGAGCAGCCGGCAGCACGCGCCTGCTCATAGACATGCTGGATCAGCTGACGACCAACGCCGCCACTGCGCTGGCCCTTGGCGACGAACAGGTCCTGCAGGTAGCAATAGTCGCCGGTGGTCCAGGTCGAGCGGTGGATGACCCAGTGCACCAGGCCAATGGCCTGGTCACCCTGCCAGGCCAGGGCGGCGCCCATGGGCTCGGCGGGGTCGAGAAAGCGCTGCCAGGTAGCGGCGCTGGTCTCGGCTGGAATCTCGGTCATGTAGAAGCGCTGGTAGCCCTGCCACAAGGGCAACCAGGCTTGGTGATCGGCAGCGACTACAGGGCGAATTTCGATGCTCATCGTCCTTCCTCTGTTTGGGCAGGTGGATCAGTCGCTCATCTCACCACAGAGATCGCGCGCCAGCCAGTACTCGACCTCCGTTTGCGGCAAACCGGCGCCGAGCAGGGCGAACAGCTTGCCCAGTGCGGCTTCGCGGGTCATGCCGCCACAGGACACCAGGCCGACCTCGGCCAGACGACTGCCGGCCGCGTACACGCCGAACTGCACATGGCCTTGCGGGCACTGACTGATCGCCGCCAATACCACGCCGCGCTGATGCGCTTCACGCAGCACGCTCATCAATTGCGCGTCGCCGGCCGGGCCGGTGCCGCTGCCGTAGCACTCCAGCAACAGCCCCTGCACGCCGCTGGCCAGCAGGGCGTGCAGATGCCCGGCCTGCATGGCCGGATGCAGCGGCAACACGGCAAGGTTCACGGCCTTGCGTGCCTGGCGATAGTCGATCCGTGCAGAGACCTCTGCCCGCTCGGCCTGACGCTGACGCGGCAGCACCTGGAAGGCGTCGAAGGCATCGCTGCGCAACTTCGAGCAACGTGCGCCATGCAGTAGCTGCCCGTTGAAGTACAGGTGCACGCCCGGCTTCACGCCGCGGTACAGCGCACGCATGGCGCCGAACAGATTGGGCCAAGCATCGCCGCCATCGACACCGGCTGGCTGCATGGCGCCGGTCAGCACCACCGGCACGTCGAGACCGAGGAGCAAAAAACTCAGCGCGGCGGCGCTGTAGGCCAGGGTATCGGTGCCATGCAGTACCAGCACGGCGTCGTGGCCATCGGTCTGCACGGCGGTGACGATCTCGTCACGCAGCGCCAGCCAGTGGCCGGTGTTCATGTTGGCGCTGTCGATCAGCGGCAGCAGCTCGCGGAAGGTCCATTGCGGCAGTTCGCTGGCGTTCTCGCTGGCTTGTTGGGTGCGCATGCGCGCCTCGAAACCCGAAGCCGGCGCCAGGCCGTCTGCACTCATCTGCATGCCGATGGTGCCGCCGGTGTACAGCACCAGGAGTTTTTCTGGGGTCGCCATGGGCTCTCCTCGGGAAATGCGGGCGATAAAAAAGGGGGCAGCGCCCTAATGTCAGTCAGTTAAGCCGTTGCACTCGATCTTTGTAGGAGCCGGCTTGCCGGCGATCCGCCATAAAAAGCATCGCCAGCAAGCTGGCTCCTACGAAAAGCGCCCCCTCTACTGCAAGTAGGAGGGGTGGTGACGAACTTATCTGATCAGCATTAGGCAGCGCCCCCTTCTTCGAGCAGGGGCTATCAGCGCTGGTAAACGCGATCACCCAGTTCGGCGTGGGTTACCGGAGCATCTGCCGGAGCCTGCCAGACCTTGGGATCGAGATCCAGGTCGGCGAACTTCTGCGGATCGAACACCGGCGACTCGACCCCGGCCTTGATCTGAGCATCGTAGTCGCGCATCAGGCGCAGGCCCACCTTGAACAGCAGTGCCAGGGCAATCAGGTTGCAGATCGCCAGCAGGCCCATGGTCACATCGGCGAAGGCGAACACGGTGCCCAGATCCTGCACCGAGCCCCACAGCACCAGGGCCACCACCAGCACGCGGTAGATCATCACCGGGCCACGCTTCTGGCTGAAGAAGCCCAGGGCGTTTTCACCCAGGTAGTAGTTGTAGATCAGGGTGGTGAAGACGAACAGCAGCAGGGCGATGCTGACGAACACCCGGCCCCACTCACCGACTTCGGCCGCCAGGGCAGTCTGGGTCAGGACGACACCGGCCATTTCACTGCCCGGCTGGTAAACGCCGGAGAGCAGGATGATCAGCGCGGTGCTGGTGCACACCAGCAGGGTGTCGATGAACACGCTCAGCGACTGCACGATGCCCTGCGCCGCCGGGTGCTTGACCTCGGCCACCGCCGCCACGTTAGGCGCGCTGCCCAGGCCTGCTTCGTTGGAGAACAGGCCGCGCTTGACGCCCATCATGATGGCCGCGCCGATACCGCCAGCGAAGGCCGGCTCCAGGCCGAAGGCCGCTTTGAAGATCATGGCGAAGGTAGCCGGCACCTCACTGAGGTTCATGCCGATCACCACCAGCGCCATGCCGATGTAGGAGAACGCCATGATCGGTACCAGCACGTCGGCCATGCTGGCGATGCGCTTGATGCCGCCGAAGATGATCACGCCGATCACCCCGGTCAGGATCAGGCCGCTGACGATGGTCGGCAGGCCGAAGGTGTCATGCAGCGAGCTGGCCACGGTGAAGGACTGCACGGCGTTGAAGCCGAAGCCGAAGGTCACCAGCAGCAGGATCGACACGACGACACCCAGCCAGCGCTGGCCGAGGCCGTGCTGGATGTAGAACGCCGGACCACCACGGTAGGTGCCATCCGGTTCACGACGCTTGTACAGCTGCGCCAGGGAGCACTCGAAGTAGCTGGTGGCCATGCCGACCAGCGCCACGACCCACATCCAGAAGATGGCGCCCGGGCCACCGAGCATGATTGCCACGGATACACCGGCGATGTTGCCGGCGCCGACGCGGCCTGCCACCGACAGCATCAGTGCCTGGAACGAGCTGAGCTGACCCGGCTGGCGTTTGAACGCCTCACCGAAGATGCGGAACATGCTGCTGAAGTAGCGAAACTGGACGAAACGCGAGGCGACGGTGAAGTACAGACCAAGGCCGATCAGCATCACGATCAGCAGCTTGCTCCAGATGAGGTCATTGAGAAGATCGAGCATGGAGGCTTTCTCTCTTGTTGTTCTGAATGGGAATACGCCGCTGTGGGCGGATTGCGGAATAGTTCGTGATAGAGGCCTCGCCGGGCAATTTCGCAGGTCGCGGCAAGCTGATGCGAGTTGATGCTAGAATCGCGTCATTCGCATCATCTGGAGCGGTCATATGTCCGATTCCCTCGGCAGCAATCTGAAACTGCTCTGCAGCCATTACCGTTCGATCGCCGAGGTGTGTCGCAAGCTGTCGATCAACCGCGCGCAGTTCAATCGCTACCTGGCCGGGCAGAGTCGGCCGACCACGCACAACCTCAAGCGCATCTGCGATTTCTTCGGCGTCGAGCCCTTCGAGCTGGCCATGCCGGCCGAGCAGTTCACCCGCCTGATCGGTGCACGCAGCGGCGCCGCGCAACCGCACGGCGGCAGCGACCCGTTGCTGGAGCTGTTCGCCCCGTTGCGCCGTCAGGCCAGCCCGATGGAGCGCTACTGCGGCTACTACTTCGAGTACTCCAACTGCATGTCGGTACCGGGGCATGTGTTGCTGTCACTGGTGCACCTGCGCGAAGAGCGCGGCAACTACCTGTTCGAGCGCCAGGAACGCCAGGAACGCCAGGAGCGCCAGGAACCTACACGCGGCGGCAGTGAGGACTGGGTGCGCTGTCGCTACCTGGGCACGGCGTTCTTCCTGCAGGACCGCCTGTTTCTGGTCGACTACGAGTCGCTCACCGGCAACGAGATGAGCCAGACCATCCTCATCCCCAGCTTCAAGAGCCGCATCATCCGCCTCAATGGCATCAAGACCGGCGTCTCCAGCGGTGACCGGCGCACGCCGGCCTGTACCCGCGTGGTCTGGCAGTACCTGGGTAACGAGATCAACCGGGTCAACGCCTATCGCCAGCTGATGCTCTACGCACCGGACGACGCACGCATCGACGACGACATCCGCCAGCGCCTGGGCAGCGCGCAGCTGCGGGGTGGGTTGTTCGAGATGGAGTGAGGCCTGCCTCAGAGCAGTTCTCTGTACTGGATGAAACCGGAGCGGTCACCGATGCGCTCGTAGAGCATACGCCCCTGGTAGTTGCTTTCCTGGGTCAGCCAATGCACACGGCTGGCGCCAGCAGCGCGGGCTGCGGCGTAAACGTGCTCGATCAGCGCGCGGCCGATGCCGCCACCGCGAATGTGCTCGGCGACGAGCAGATCCTGCAGGTAGCAGTAGTCACCACTCGTCCAGCAACTGCGGTGATAGTGAAGTGCACCAGACCGACCGCCTCGCCGTCCTGCCAGGCCAGGGCGGCGTGCATCGGCTCAGCCGAGTCGATAAAGCGCTGCCAGGTGAGGGCGCTGGTTTCTGCCGGGATCTCGGCCTGGTAGAAACGCTGGTATGTCTGCCAGAGCGGCAGCCAGGCGGCGTGATCGGAGGCGGTGATGGGGCGGATGTCGAGCATGATGGCCTTCCTGTGGTGATCATTCGGTGGGGTTCATTCGCGCCGCCAGTTCGTGGTCACGCGGGTTGTTGGACGTTGCCAGGCCGACACGCACACCGGTCTGGTCGTTGGCCGAGCGGTTCTGGCTGAGCTTCCATTTGCCTTCGAGTCGGCGGATCGGCAGGGCGAAACCGACGATGGCGCGCAGCATGGCGTCGATGTACTCGCGCGGCGCATCGCTGACCGCCCAGGGCTGCGCGCGGCCTTGTTCGTGGCGGTCGCTGAGGCGGCTGACCAGCTCGAGCAGGCGCTCGGGCTCGTCGAACACTTCGGCCTGGCCCCAGGCATGCACGGCGATGTAATTCCAGGTCGGCACCACCTTGCCGTGCTCGGCCTTGGCCGGGTACCAGCCGGGATGCACGTAGGCGTCCGCACCGCTGAATACCACCAGTGCCTCGGCGCCAGCGGCCAGATCGCGCCAGTGCCCATTGGCGCTGGCGAAGTGGCCGTACAGGGTGCCGAACTCGCCTTCGCCAGGTTCAAGCAACAGCGGCAGATGGCTGGCTTGAAGGCCCTGTGCGCCAGTGCTGGTCACGATGGCCAGTCCACTGGACTGTATCTGCGCGTGCAGGCTGGGCAGGTCGTCCTGACGAAAGGCGGCGGGGCAGTACATGGCGGCATCTCCTGATGTGATGAAGCCATGCTAGGCAGGCTATTGGCCTGATGTAAGATCCATTTTGGATGACTTTCATAGAGCCAATCGCAATCCTCATGAGCCGCTCGCCCTCATTGCCGTTCGACCTTTCCGGTATTCGCCTGCAACCCGGCCAGGGCTTGGCACGTCAGCTGTACCAGGCCTTGCGCGTGCGCATCCTCGATGGCCGCCTGGCCAGTGGCACGCGCCTGCCGGCCAGCCGTGAGCTGGCCGCGCTACTGGGCATCTCGCGCAACACCGTGACCCGCGCGCTGGACCAGCTGTATGCCGAGGGCTACGTGGCCGGGCGGGTCGGCGATGGCACCTATGTCGCCGAACTGGCGCGCAGTCGCCCCACGCCCTCTCCAGCCGTTACGCCAGCGGCATCCAGCCCGGCACTGCAGCGCCTGCACACGCACCACCTGCCGCTGCCGCCGAGCGGCGCGCCGCGCGCCTTTCGCATCGGTGTACCGGCTTTCGATCTGTTCCCCTTCGAGACCTGGGCACGCCTGCAGGCGCGCTTCTGGCGCAAACCCGCGCTGGCACGGCTGGGCTATGTCGACCCGGCCGGTGACCTGCAGCTACGCGAGCTGATCGCCGCCTATCTGCGCAGCAGCCGCGGCCTGACCTGCGAGACGCAGCAGATATTGATCACCTGCGGCTCGCAGCAGGCCATCAGCCTCTGCGCGCAGTTGCTGATTCAACCGGGCGAGCGCGTGGCCATCGAAAACCCCGGCTACCGCGCGGCGGGCCATGCCTTCGCCGTGGCCGGCGCGCAGCTGTGCGGCGTGGCGGTGGACCATGACGGCCTGGACGTCGACGCCCTGCAGCGTCTGCACGACTGCCGGCTGGCCTATGTCACACCCGCGCACCAGTACCCCACCGGCGTCACCCTGTCGCTGCCCAGGCGCCTGGCCTTGCTGGCGTGGGCCAAGCGCGTCAACGGCTGGATCATCGAGGACGACTACGACGGCGAGTACCGCTACAGCGGCACCCCGCTCGCGCCACTGGCAGCGCTGGATGGGCAGCAGCGGGTGATCTACATCGGCACCTTCGGCAAGCTCGCCTTCCCGGCGCTGCGCCTGGGCTATCTGGTGCTGCCGCCCGCGCTGGCCGAGCCCTTCGCCAGGCGCCAGGCGCTGGAGATACGCCACTCGGAGGTCGGCACCCAGGCGGTGATGGCCGAATTTGTCGCTGCCGGACACTTCCAGCGTCATGTGCGGCGCATGCGCCAGGCGGCGCGCAGCCGCCGCGACGCTCTGATCGAGGCCTGGCCGCAGGCGATTCCCGGATGCTCACCGTTGCCGGCCGTGGAAGCCGGCCTGCATCTAAGCATCAGGGTCGAGAGCCTGGCCCGTGAACGCGAGCTGATCGGCGCCGCCCGCGCAGCCGGTATCGAGATGACCCCCTTGAGCGACTACTGGCTGCCCGACAGCGAAACGGCCGAGGAGGCCCGCGCTGGACTGGTGCTGGGCTTTGCCGCGGTGCCCGAGGCGCAAATCATCGAGGCGGTGCAGACGCTACGCCGGGCGTGGAAGCTGTAACGCAGACCAACCGGCGGCGCGCGCGACGCACCCTACGGCAGTCATCCTTGAATGGCAGG